>NZ_JAALDT010000426.1:0-10457 GCF_014144995.1 Dietzia sp. DQ11-71
CGGGCACGCCGCCCGCCTCGCCGGCCGCATCCCGAAACGCTTCTGGGCGCAGGCGTCCAGCCCTCCGGTCGACTGAGGCCCTACCGGCCGCCCGACGGCATGCGCGCGACCTGTCCGCCAGCCCGCCGACGGTCAGTCCTCGGTGCGCGGCACCCGCCGCACGCCGATCCCGCCCATGAGCGCCAGTCCCGTGACCCTGATGACCGGGGCTCCGGGCGGGGCCTGGCGGACCGGTCGCGGATCGGGCTTCCAGTTCCCGGACTCCTCGCCGAAGCCCCCCATCAGCCCCAGGCCCTCGATCTCCACATGGATGTCGTCGGGGACGTAGATGTCGATGCCGCCCATGATCGCGAACGCCCGGATCGTCGTCTCGTGGGACTGCAGGGAGGCGCCGCGCAGGTCGATCTCGACCCCGCCCATCAGGGCGAACGCGGTATGCACGGTGGGCAGGGTCCACGTCCCCTTGCGTTCGACTCCGCCCATGATCGCCAGCGACGAGGCGGGCCCGCTGGCCCCGGTGACGCGACGCGCCGGGGCCCCATGTGGCCGGGTCGCGGGCGTCGAGTCGTGCTCGTGGTGGGCGATCGGCAGGTCGTGCGTCAGCTCGATGAGCTCGGACCGGAAGCGTGCGGCGTACGCCCGCGAGGTCCGGTCATCGAATTCGGCGAGCGTGAGCCTCCCCTCCGAGAAGGACTCCTGGAGGAGCTTGGCGGTGGCGTCGCGCTCGGCGTCGGAGGCGCGGACCGACGGCAGATGGCGATCCGGCTCGGGCGTGGCGTCATCCATGGTCACGAGCCTAGTACTGCACTACCTGTACGCGGGCTGAGTAGGTGGACGCACGCTGCCCGCGCCCCGGCAGGCAGACTGGGGACCATGATCGAGGTACGGAATCTCACCAAGCGCTTCGGCGCCTCCACCGCCGTGGACGACCTCAGCTTCGAGGTCCGTCCCGGCGTCGTCACCGGATTCCTCGGCCCGAACGGCGCCGGGAAGTCCACGACGATGCGGATGATGGTCGGTCTCGACACCCCCACGTCCGGGCAGGCACTGATCAACGGCACCCCGTACCGCGAGTTGGATCGCCCCGCCCACAAGGTGGGCTGTCTGCTCGACGCGTCCTGGACCCACGCCAACCGTTCCGCCGGCGCGCACCTGAGGATGGTCGCCGCGGCGGACGGGGTGGCCCCGGGCCGCGTCGACGAGGTGCTCGGCCTGGTCGGCCTCACCGACGTCGCCGGCCGCAAGGTCGGCGGATACTCGCTCGGCATGCGCCAGCGACTCGGTCTGGCCACCGCCATGCTCGGCGACCCCGAGGTCCTGCTGTTCGACGAGCCCGTCAACGGACTCGACCCCGAGGGGATCCTGTGGATCCGCCGTTTCATGCACGCGCGCGCCGCAGAGGGCCGCACCGTGCTCGTCTCCTCGCACCTGCTGTCGGAGATGGCGCAGACCGCCCAGGACCTCGTCGTGATCGGCCGCGGCAAGCTGCGCGCGCAGACCTCCGTCGAGGAGTTCCTGGACGCCGCCACATCCTCGGTGGTGTTGCGCACCCCGCACGTCGACGAGTTCACCGCCGCCGCGCGCGATGAGGGCATCGAGGCCACGTTCGACGCGGAACAGGGTGTCTTCCTCATCCAGAACCTCCGCGCGCCGCAGGTCGGCGATGTCGCCGCCAGCCTGGGGATCACCGTCCACGAACTGCACGAGAAGCGGGCGTCGCTGGAGGAGGCCTTCATGGCCCTCACCGACCAGGACGTCGAGTACCACGGTCAGGAGTCCACCCGATGAACCAGCTGAAGTCCGAGTGGATCAAGGTCACCACCACCAAGAGTGCCTACTGGCTGTACGCGATCGGCATCGGCCTGGCAGTGGTGCTTGCCGTGGTCATCGGCCAGTTCGAGCAGCCCGCCACAGGGGACCCGATGGCCGGTGCGCCCGGCGGCGGCAGTGACCCGCTGTTCGCGATCCTCGGCGTCAGTGCGTTCACCGTCCTGCTGGCGTGGATCGCCGCGATCGTCGGTGTGACCGGCGAGTACCGCTATCACACGATCAAGGCGACGTTCCTGACGACGCCGTCGCGCTGGCCTGCCATCCTGGCCAAGACCGCCCTGTTCACGGTGCTCTCGATGGTGGTCACAGCCATCGCGGTGATCCTGGCGCTCCTCGTGGCCGGGGCGCTCTCCGGAAACGAGGGCTGGACCCCGTTCTCCGGAGACGGGCTGACCTACCTGTGGCGCTTCCCCGTCTACGCCGCACTGGGGACGATCGCGGTCACGGGCCTGGCGTACATCATGCGCAACGCCGCCGGCACGATCTCCCTGTTCCTCGTGTGGATACTGGCCCTCGAGGGCATGGTCTCGTTGATCCCGCGGGTCGGCGAGGACATCGCCGCCTGGATGCCGTTCGCCAACGGTGACTTCTGGACCCAGGGAGAGAGCGTCCGCGGGTACATCACGTGGGGCGAGTGGCCGGCGTTCGCCTGGTTCGCGGCCGTGTGCGTGGCCCTCTGGGTCGTCGGGGTGCTGATGACACTGCGCCGGGACGCCTGAGCTCGGTCGGCCGATCCGACCTACTGAGCACCGACGTCCCGGCCCGTCGGGCGCGGTGGGGACCGGCGCGGCCCTCGCCGCCGGTGAGAACTACGACTCGGTGATCGGCAGGTAGACGCGGCCACCGAGTTCGGAGAATTCGGCCGACTTCTCCGCCATCCCCGCCTCGATCGCCTCCACCGTTTCCATCCCGTGCTCCGCGGCGTAGTCGCGGATGTCCTGGGAGATGCGCATCGAGCAGAACTTCGGACCGCACATCGAGCAGAAGTGCGCGGTCTTCGCCGGCTCCGCGGGCAGCGTCGCGTCGTGGTACGCCAGGGCGGTGTCCGGGTCGAGGGCCAGGGCGAACTGGTCCCGCCAACGGAACTCGAACCGGGCGGTACTCAACGCGTCATCGCGGGCCTGCGCGCCCGGGTGACCCTTCGCCAGATCGGCCGAGTGCGCGGCGATCTTGTAGGTGATCACTCCGGTCTTGACGTCGTCCCGGTCGGGCAGGCCTAGGTGCTCTTTGGGCGTGACGTAACACAGCATCGCCGTGCCCGCCTCGGCGATGCGGGCAGCGCCGATCGCGGACGTGATGTGGTCGTAGCCCGGCGCGATGTCCGTGGCGAGGGGGCCCAGCGTGTAGAACGGGGCCTCCTCGCACCACTCCTCCTCGAGGCGCACGTTCTCCACGATCTTGTCCATCGGCACGTGACCGGGACCCTCGATCATCACCTGCACGCCGTGGCTCTTGGCGATCCCGGTGAGCTCCCCGAGCGTGCGCAGTTCGGCGAACTGCGCCTCGTCATTGGCGTCGGCGATCGACCCCGGCCGCAGACCGTCACCGAGGGAGAACGTCACGTCGTAGCGGGCGAGAATCTCGCACAATTCCTCGAAGTGGGTGTAGAGGAACGACTCGCGGTGGTGCGCCAGGCACCACGCCGCCATGATCGATCCGCCACGCGACACGATCCCGGTGACCCGCTTGGCCGCCAGCGGGACGTAGCGCAGCAGCACTCCGGCATGGACGGTCATGTAGTCCACGCCCTGCTCGCACTGTTCGATGACGGTATCACGGTACAACTCCCAGGTCAGACGGGCCGGGTCGCCGCCCACCTTCTCCAGTGCCTGGTAGATGGGCACGGTGCCCACGGGGACGGGGGAGTTGCGCAGGATCCACTCCCGCGTCTCGTGGATGTCCCGGCCGGTGGACAGGTCCATGATGGTGTCCGCGCCCCACCGGGCGGCCCACACCATCTTCTCGACCTCTTCGGCGATCGAACTGGTGACCGCCGAGTTGCCGATGTTGGCGTTGATCTTGGTGAGGAAGCGCTTGCCGATGATCATCGGCTCGCTCTCCGGATGACGATGGTTGGCCGGGATGATCGCCCGACCGGCGGCGACCTCCGAACGCACCACCTCGACATCGATTCCCTCCCGCACGGCGATGAACCGCATCTCCGGGGTTGTCAGGCCCGCCCGGGCCCAGGCCAACTGCGTCCGGACGGGAGTGGGGTTCTCCGGCGAGGCGGGGACAGGTCCGGGGTGGGACCACTCGCGGCGGGTCGGCGGGAGGCCCGCGCCCAG
The DNA here is from genome assembly GCF_014144995.1 of Dietzia sp. DQ11-71. Classification (NCBI taxonomy): domain Bacteria; kingdom Bacillati; phylum Actinomycetota; class Actinomycetes; order Mycobacteriales; family Dietziaceae; genus Dietzia; species Dietzia sp. DQ11-71. The sequence goes on from NZ_JAALDT010000426.1 coordinate 4,119, forward strand.
GTCATGGCAGTCGGCCGGGTCCGCGTACGCGGTATATGGGCCGGAGGTGTCGTAGACGTCGAACGTCGTGCCGTCGGTGAGCGCGATCCGGCGCACGGGTACGCGCTGGCCGTCACCGAACTCACCGGGCACCTCAAGATGAGCCTTACTGCTGGAATGGATGGGGCCGCACGTCACGGCGTCGATCGGGGTGCCGTCGGTGCCGTCGGTGCCGTCGGCGAATAAAGCTGTGCCCATGGTGTTTCCTGATCTCCCTACGCCGGCATGATCCGGACAGGTTCTACGGTCGACGACCCGGCTGGTCGTCCTCTCAGCCCGCGCATCGAAGCGGACTCCCGTGTGGATGAGTATGTGATTGTGCAGGGGCGAGCGTAACCCGACGAGTAGCATCGCGGGTGGAACACGCCCTGAAGAAGGAGTTCTGATGTCCCCTGTAACGTCGCTCAAGCTGGTCCACAACACCGATAGAGACCGCTTCGAACTGTGGGACAGCGAGACCTTCATGGGTCTCGTTGGTTACGAGAAGGACGGCGACGTCTACATCCTGCTCCATACCGTGATCGAGGAGCGGTACGGCCAGCAGGGAATCGCTCGCCTGCTGGTCAGCCTGGTCCTCACCCGCATGCGGCTCGATGAGCTCAAGATCCGGCCGGTCTGCAGCTATGTGCGGCGGTTCCTCGTTCGCTTCCCGGAATATCAGCTCCTGGTCGCCCAGCCGTGACAGGCGCCGGGCGGTGACCGTGGCCCGCGGTGACCATTGTCAGCCGGCCGACGAGCGGCGGAGAAGGGGCCGGGAGAGCGGGACGTAGTCTGACCCCAGACGACCAGCTACCCGGAGAGGACTCCCATGACCTACCCGCCCCAGGGGAATACTGCCGACGGCGACTCGACCGGTGGCGACGATGCGAGTCGGAGCTCCTACGGCCAGAACCCGTACGGGCAGGGCACATACGGACAGAGCCCGTACGGACAGGGCACATACGGACAGAGCCCGTACGGCCAGGGCTCGTACGAACAGACCGACTACAGCGCGCAGACCCCGACCGGTTACGGCGCGCAGACCCCGTCCTTCGGCGGGGCGGGCGGATACGGGACCACCTCGGCAATTCGCCCCGGCCCGCCGTCGAACGTCGGCTGGGCGGTCGCGTCGATTCTCTTCTTCTGGCCGCTGTCGTTCGTCGCGATGACCCGCGCGCTGGACGTCTACCCGCTGTGGGCCGCCGGTCGCCACGCCGAAGCCGAGGCCGCCAGTGCGACCGCCAAGAAGCTCGGCATGATCTCGCTGGCGATCGTGGCAGTCCTCATCGTGCTGTACTTCATCTTCATCTTCGCGATGGTGGGACTGGCCTCGAGCGGCTTCTAGACCGGGCCGGGTCCGCGGTTCAGGCCAGGCCCAGACGAGGGGCTTCGATCGCAGGGCAGGCGTCCATCACCACGTCCAGCCCGGCATCCTTCGCCCGCTGCGCCGCGGCCTCGTCGACCACGCCCAGCTGCAACCAGACCGCCTTGGCTCCCTTGGCGATCGCATCGTCCACCACGCCGCCCGCGAGCTGCGAGTTGACGAACACGTCGACCACATCGACCTCGCCGGGAACGGACGCGAGATCCGGGTAGCCCTGCTGACCGTGCACGGTCTCGGCCTTGGGATGGACCGGAACGATCTCGTGCCCCAGGTCGCGGACGTAGGCGGCGATCCCGTACGCGGTGCGCGCGGAGTTGCTGGACAGGCCGGCGACGGCCCAGCGGCCCTTCTCGGTGAGCAGGCGCGTGATGACGGCGGGGTCGTTGATATGGCTCATGCCCAGTGCAAGGCCCGCCGCCGCCGAGACATTCCCGGGGCCTCCCATCAGGCCCGGTCAGTCAGTCCCCGACGGGTTCTGTGCGCGGGGACATCGCTCCGCTCGCTGGCGCTCCCTCCGCTAGTCCCCGACGGCGTCCTTGCCGCGTCGGACGATCTGCGGGTCCGGGTCGAACACCACCTGGGGGTCCTTGTCCGGGTAGTCGAACTGGTTCAGGAAGTAGCGCATCGCGTTGATGCGGGCCCGCTTCTTGTCGTTGGACTTGATGGTGATCCACGGGGCCCATTCGGTGTCCGTCCGACGGAACATCTCCTCCTTGGCCTCCGTGTACTCGTCCCACTTGCCGAGGGACTGCAGATCCATGGGCGAGAGCTTCCACCGACGGACCGGGTCGAGCTGCCGGATCGCGAACCGGGTCTTCTGCTCCTCGCGGGTGACCGAGAACCAGAACTTGGTCAGACCGACCCCGGACTCGACCAGCATCTTCTCGAACATGGGCGCCTGCTCCATGAACGTCTCGTACTGGGAATCGGTGCAGAAGCCCATCACCCGCTCCACGCCGGCGCGGTTGTACCAGGAGCGGTCGAACAGCACGAGCTCGCCGCGGCTGGGCAGATGGGCCACGTACCGCTGGAAGTACCACTGGTACATCTCGGTCTCGGTCGGCTTGACCAGCGCGACGACCCGGGCCTGCCGGACGTTGATGTACTCACTGAACCGCTTGATCGTCCCGCCCTTGCCGGCGGCGTCGCGGCCCTCGAACACGATCACCTGCCGGTGCCCGGTCTCGGCCTGCCAGTTCTGGAACTTCAGCAACTCGATCTGCAGCAGGTACTTCTCGACCTCGTACTGGTTGCGGTCCAGTCGCTCGTCGTACGGGTAGTTCTCCCGCCAGGTGTCGACGGCCCGGCCGTGGATGTCGATGAGATCCGGGTCCTCACCGTGGTCGTCGCGGACCGTGAAACCCTCGGCGCGGAGCCGGTCGATGTAATGGCGTAGCTGGAACGTGGACATGGCTCAGTCGAGCTCCACGACGACGGGCGCGTGGTCCGAGGCGCCCTTTCCCTTGCGTTCCTCGCGGTCGATGAACGCCCCGCTCACCCGCGCGGCCAGCGCGGGGGAGTGCAGTTGGAAGTCGATGCGCATGCCCTTGCGCTTGGGAAAGCTGAGCCCGGTGTAGTCCCAGTAGGTGTAGACGCCGGGTCCGGGCGTGTGCTCGCGGGTGACCTCGCGGAACCCGGCGCCGTCGAACGCCGCGAACGCCAACCGTTCGGGGCCGGAGACGTGGGTCTTGCCGTCGAAGACCTCCATGTCCCACACGTCCTCGTCGAGCGGCGCGACGTTCCAGTCACCCACCAGGGCGATCTGGGCGTCGGAGTCGGCGGCCAGTTCGGCGGACGCGTGGTCGCGCAGGCGGGCCAACCACTCCAGCTTGTAGGTGTAGTGCGGATCGCCCAGCTCACGGCCGTTGGGGACGTAGAGGCTGTACACGCGGACGCCGTCGCAGACCGCCGAGATGGCGCGGGCCTCCGGGTCCTGCGAGACCTCGGGATCCTTGTGGAAGCCGGGCATGTCGTCGAAGCCCAGACGCACGTCCTCGAGCCCCACCCGGGAGGCCACGGCGACCCCGTTCCACTGGCTCAGCCCGTGGTGGGCGACCTCGTACCCGAGCTCACGGAACGCGTCTTCGGGGAACTGCTCGTCCTTGCACTTGGTCTCCTGCATCGCCAGGACGTCGACGTCGGACCGTTCGAGCCACGCGAGCACGCGGTCTCTCCGGGCGCGGATCGAGTTCACATTCCAGGTGGCCAGACGCATGCGCCCGAGTGTATTGCCCTCGGCGCGGCGGTGTCACCGTGGGAGCGGAGCCGGTGTCAGTCGACGACGACGAGGTGGCGCAGCGAATGGTGCGGCTGCAGTCCGAGCTTGGCCCACAGGCCGCGCCCGGCGGAGTTGTCCGCGAACACGTGCAGGTGACATTCCTGCGCGCCGAGGCCCAGTCCCCACTCCACGAGCGAGCCGGTGACCACCTCGGCCAGGCCGCGGCGGCGGTGGGCGTCCGCGGTCTCCACGCACGAGACCGCGATCCGCGCTTCGCCGTCGGGACCGGTCGTGACGGCGCCCCGGGCGATCGCGGCCAGCTCCCCGTCCTCCTCGAGTCGGGCGAACACCGCGTGGCCGCCGGGGCCGGGGGAACCGGCGTCGGGCCCGGAGTTGACGAGCCCGGCGGTGGCGAGAATCGCGGGCCGGACGCGTTCGGGGGCGAGGTCGGCGGTGGCGTGGTAGAGCGCCAGCCAGTCGTCATCGGGACGATCGACCAGCGTGACCGCCGGACGGGTGGCCGCGGGGAACGCCTCGTCGACCACCGCGAGCAGGTCGCGGCTGTCGACCGTGCAGAGCAGGAGTTCGCGGTCGGCGTGGATCCGTGCCGGGTCCACCGGGGCGCCGTCGAGTTTCATTCGCTCGGATTTCACCAGCCGGTCCACGTCCACCAGGCGCAGCGGCAGGCCGCGGGCGGCGTACCAGTCGCGCACCCCGTCCAGGTCCTCACAGTTGGCCCACGGCAGGACGGGCACCGCGGAGTTCCCGCGGTAGGACCAGTCGTCGCCGGCGCGGCAGAACCAGCCGTCGACCACCTCGTACTCCGGTCCGGGCCACGCCAGGGCGCTGGCGTACTCGCGCGCCCGGATGTCGCGGGCCCGCACCGGCCGCGGCGGAACCACCTTGAGTACGGCGATGTCGGCGTCGGGGATCCGCACCTGCTCACCGGACTCCCGGGCCACGACCAGTTCCGGCTCGAGTTCGACCACGCGACCGATGACGTCGGTGTACAGGTGCGAGGTCTGGCCCGCCTCCAGATGACGACGCACCACCACGCGATCGCCCACCGCCACCCGGCGGCCGGCGTTCCACCGGGACCGTTCCGACAGGTCCCGGTCCCGCTCAGTCATGGTCGGGAACGACCTCGTCGTCGTCGTAGTCGTCCTCCTCGTCGGCGAACGGGTCCGGATCCGTGGCCGGGTCCCAGCTCAGGCCGGGCACTCCCCAGCCGGCGTCGCGGATGTGGCGCTTGGCGGCCTTGCGGTTCCGGCCGATGAGACCGTCGGTGTAGAGGAAACCGTCGAGGTGACCCACCTCGTGCTGCAGGCAGCGGGCGAACAGTCCGTACCCCTCCACCGACACGGGTTCGCCGTTCTCGTCGGTGCCCGTCACACGCGCCCACCAGGCCCGTCCGCGCGGGAAGTTCACCGCGGGGACGGACAGGCAGCCCTCGAGGTCGTCCTCCGGATCCGGCATCGTCTCGGGGATCTCGGAGGTCTCGAGCACCGGGTTGACGATGCACCCGCGGCGGTTGAGCCAGCCCCCGCGCGCCTCGACCTCCTCGCGGGTCACGCCCTCGCCGTCCTCGGTGTCCAGGTCCGGGCAGTCGTAGACGAACAGGCGCTTGCGCACGCCGATCTGGTTGGCGGCCAGGCCCACCCCGTTCGCGGCGTCCATCGTGTCGTAGAGGTCCTGCACCAGCGTTGCGAGTTCCTCGGGGGACTCGGTGACGGGCTCGGTGGGGGCGTGGAGCGCGGGATCGCCGAGGATGACGATGGGACGGACGGCCATGGTGGTCGATTCTAGAGCGCCGGACATGGCGACGTGTCGGAGGCGTGTGGTTCACTACGGGGGAATCACAAGGGTGTATTTCACCCGCACAGTATTTCACTCGCACGGTATTTCACTCGCACGGTATTTCATCCGCACGGTGATCCGGGTAGTGGTCATCAGAGGTCATCACGGTCAGGAGGCAGGCACATGGGTCGGTCAGCCACCGCGGCACGCGAGGTGCAGGGCGAGAAGGACCGCGCGCAGGGGGCGGCCGAGCTCCACGCCGCCGACCCCGTCCTGTCCGAACGAGACCGGGCCATGCTCGAGTTCGAGCGGCAGTGGTGGAAATTCGCCGGCTCCAAGGAGGAGGCGATCCGGCAGCAGTTCGACATGTCCGGTACGCGCTACTTCCAGATCCTCAACGACCTCATCGACCGCCCCGAGGCCCTGGCCGCGGACCCGCTCCTCGTCAAGCGGCTGCGCCGGATGCGTTCCAGCCGACAGAAGGCACGCGCGGCGCGCAACCTGGGAATGCGGCTCGACTGACCTAGACTCGGCGGCGTGAGCTCCCAGTCCGGAAACCCGCAGTACGACAGCCCGCAGCCCGGCGATGCCGAGTACGGCGATCCCGAGTACGGCGGCGCGCACGGCGCCGACGACCCCTACACGCAGGGCGACGGCCCGGCCATGGACGAGCCGACCGGCCCGCCGTACCGCGCAATCGCGATGGTGCTGCTGGCCGCGGTCGTGCTGGCGGTCGGCGTCGGACTGGTCCAGCTGTTCGGCGGTGACGAGGACGAGGCGACGCCCACCGCCGACGACACCACCTCCCAGGTCGAGCAGGACGCCTCGGCCGGACAGGGTGCCGATGGTCAGACCGGAACCGACGGCGCCGGCGCTGCCACTGCCCCGGGCGACGCCGGGGCCGGTCAGGACGGTGCCGGCG
>NZ_JAALDT010000427.1:0-2148 GCF_014144995.1 Dietzia sp. DQ11-71
GGGCGGTCCCGCCGACGCCGAGGACGACCGCGGTGGGCGCCGGGGGCAGGTCCCCGAAGGCGGCGAGCGCCCCGGTCACCCCGTCCACATCGGTGCAGTCGGCGAACCAGCCGCCCGCCCGCCGGACGAGGGTGTTGGCGCTGCCGACGATGCGGGCGCGGTCACTCACCTCGTCGGCGTAGGCGAGGGCGGCGAACTTGCCGGGCATCGTGACCGAGTAACCGATGCGGTCGGCGGGCGACGAGTCGACCACAGACGGCAGTCGTTCGGCGTCGCAGTCGATGCGTTCGTAGGTCCAGTCGTCGAGGCCGAGCGCCCGGTACGCGGCACCGTGCAGGACCGGGGACAGCGAGTGGTCCACCGGGTGCCCCAGGACGGCCGCCGAGCGCGGTGCGCCCGTGGGATCAGCGACCACTGGCGAGGACTCCGTTGGCGATGGCCTCGCTCTGATAGCGCTCGTGCTCCGGGTACTCGTCCGCGAATCTGGTGGTGCCCTCCATGTCGACCGTGACGAAGTACTTCCACTGCCCGTCGGCAGGGTTCTCCATCGCGCGCAGTGCGTCGAGACCCGGTGAACCGATCGGGCCGTAGGGCAGTCCGTCCATCGCGTAGGTGTTCCACGGGGTCACCTCGGCCCGGTCGGCGTCGGTGGTGGCGATCTCCTGGTCGGCGAGAGCGTAGTTGACCGTGGAGTCGAACTGGAGACGCATGGGCTCGGCGAGGCGGTTGAGGATGACCCGCGCGACCTTGTCGAAGTCCTGGAGCTTGCCCTCCTTTTCCACCAGCGACGCGGCGGTGACCACCTCGTAGGGGGTGAGACCGATACGGTCTGCGGCCGGGACGAGTCCGGTCTCGTCGTAGGAGGCGGTCGAGGCGTCGATGAGCTGACGCAGGATCTCGACGGGCTCGGACTGCGGGTTGATGTTGTGGACCCCCGGGGCGATCAACCCCTCGAGGCGACGGACCGGGTCCGGGGCGCCCCGGACCTCGTCGATGGCCCAGTCGGGGACCGCGAGTTCGGCCGGGTCGGCCTGCACGGCCGCGTCGACGATCTCCTGGGGCTGCCGACACATCGGGGCGGCCTCGGGCTCGTCCAGATCGCGGAGGCACGTGGCGTCGGCGATCAGGGTGTAGATGCCCTTCTCCCTGCCACCGCCGACCACCACGGTGTCGAGCAGCCGGCCGCCCGGCTTGACCTCGACGAAACCGACGCGGTTCTGCGGGTCCGCCAGCGCGTCCACCGCGGCGGCGGCGCTCATCTCCTGCCGCACCTGGTAGTAGCCGGGCTGGATGCCCTCGACGGGCGTCCCCGCCGCCGCTCCCGTGAAGGCGCGGGTACTGGCCACGGTGCCGATGTCGTAGAGGCGGTCCCCGACGACCCCCAGGGTGTCCCCCGGCTCCACGTGCAGCAGCGCGTTCCCGCTGCCCTGCCCGTCGAAGTCCGGCGCCGCCGCGACCTCGGTGTTCTGGTTGCGGTAGACCATCACGCCGAAGGCGAGGACCACCCCGATCACGGCCGCCAGGAGGATGAACCTCGTGGTGGCTCCCGTACGTGAGCGTCCTCGTGCCGCAGACATCGTGCTCCTCGGTCATGGTGTCAGGGGAGCTGTCCCGCGGACAGCATCGTGCTCGTCGGCCAGTTTATCCAGGCGGGCAGGCCGGGGGGTCGCTCATCGGCGGGCGTGCCGCGAGTCGATCCAGGCCTGGAGCAGGACCACGGCGGCCGCCTGGTCGATCACGTCGCGCTGTTTCCGGGTGTTGCGGCCGGCGCCGTGCAGTGCCGAACTCGCGGTCACCGTCGTCAGTCTCTCATCGACGAGGTCCACCGGCAGGTCGGGCGCCCCGGCCGTCAGGGCGGTGGCGAACGAGCGGGCCATCGCGGTGGACGCGGTCTCCCGGCCCTTGAGCGAGGTGGGCAGGCCGACCACCACACCCACGGCGTCGTACTCCTCGACGAGCTCGGCGAGACGCCGGAGTTCGGTGGCCCACCCGGGGTCGCCGTCCGTGACCCGGATGGTCTCGACCGGGGTGGCGAGGATCCCGTCGGGGTCACAGGAGGCCACACCGATGCGGGCGGTGCCCACGTCCAGTCCGAGTCGGCGCCCGCGGGTCCAGCCGCCGCCGGACGTGGCGGGCCCGGCTGGCCCG
>NZ_JAALDT010000428.1:0-794 GCF_014144995.1 Dietzia sp. DQ11-71
ACGACGCGGCGACCACCGGGGCGACCTCGGCGTCGCAGTTCGAGGGCCGCGAGTCCGGTGGCTCCGCCGGGGGCGCGGTCGAGTGCCCGCCCGCCGAGGGCGCAGCGGAGCGCACCACCTCGTTCGACTCGGCCCCGCCGATGTGCCTGACCGACGGCGTCGACTACTCCGCCGTCATCACCACCGACGCCGGCCCCGTCACCGTGGACCTGCTCGAGGAGAAGGCCCCGGAGACGGTGAACAACTTCGTGTTCCTGGCCCGCAACAAGTACTACGAGGGCATCACGTTCCACCGCGTCATCCCCGGCTTCATGATCCAGGGCGGCGACCCCCAGGGCACCGGCAGCGGCGGCCCGGGATACGAGTTCGCCGACGAGCTGCCCGAGTCCGGCGAGTACGAGATCGGGTCGATGGCCATGGCCAACGCCGGACCGGACACCAACGGCTCCCAGTTCTTCATCGTCACCGGCGACTCCGGCGTCTCCCTGCCGCCGGACTACAGCCTCTTCGGCACCGTCACCGACGGGATGGACGCCGTCACCGCGATCGAGGACGACGGCAGCCCGCAGGGCCGGCCGCAGACGCTGCACACGATCGAGTCCGTGGAGATCGTCGAGGGCTGAGCCCGCCCGGGCCGGACGCCCGGGCCGGGCGGCTCTAGTACCCGCTCGACCCTCCGCCGCCGGAGAACGACGCGTTGGAGTAGCCCGTGTTGGTGGAGCTGGCCGCCTGCGCCGCCTGCACGTCGTGCGCGTGCCAGCTGGAGACCACATAGAACGGAACGAAGCCGTTGT
>NZ_JAALDT010000429.1:0-674 GCF_014144995.1 Dietzia sp. DQ11-71
CGTGGCGGTCGCCCGCGTCGTCCGCCGTCTCGACGTCCGCCATCTCGCGCGCCCGGATCGCCTCCACGACGATCCGGTAGTCGACGACGAGCCGGGCGTAGCGGTCCATGAAGTCGGGCGCCTGCGTATCCCGGGCCAGCTCGTCGGCGCGGGTGTCCAGTGCCCGGGCCTCGGCGGCCAGTCGCTCGTCCTTCGTCCCCAGCGCCGCGGCGAGCATGTCCTCGTGCAGCTCGCCGAGCTGGCGACGCCGCACCTCGGCGTCGCCCTGCTCCATGCGGAAGAGCTGGTCGATGTTCTGCTCCGCCGTGGTCATCTGGTCGACCGTGGTGTGGGCGGTGTCGATGTCACCGGCCTTGGCGCGGAACTCGGCGTCCGTCGAGTCGGGCCGCAGGTCACCGATCCGGCCCATGACGGTGTCCAGCGCGAGGAACCGGCCGCGCACGTCCTCCCACTGGGAGCGCAGCTCGTCGTCGGCCAACGGGGAGGTGAGCGAGTTGGCGCGGATGTCCAGCCCGCTGAGCTCCCCCGCGACCCGTCCGTATTCGCGGGAGACCCGGTCGTACCGCTCCCTCGCCGTCGTCGCCTTCTTCTTGCGGCTCGCCGCGACCCCGGCGCCGACCGCGCCCGCGACGACCACCCCGGCCCCGGCGAACGCCCACGGCAGCCACGCCGGC
>NZ_JAALDT010000042.1:0-1710 GCF_014144995.1 Dietzia sp. DQ11-71
AGGCGGACAGCCAGCGGATCGTCGGGCGGGCCCTCGGGGCCGAGGTCGAGGTGCGGGCGGCCGAGCGCGCACCGTGGCACCCGGGTCGCTGCGTGGAGGTCCTGGTCGATGGTGGCGACCGCGACGCCGGGCCGGGTGAGATCGTGGTGGTCGGTCACGCCGGTGAGCTACACCCCGCGGCGTGCGAGCGGCTCGGGCTCCCGGCGCGCACGTGCGCGGTCGAACTGGACCTCACCGCGATCGGCGCCCGGGAGGTGCTGCCGGCCCCGACCATCTCGCCGTTCCCGCCCGTGAACCAGGATGTGGCGCTCGTCGTGGACGTGGCCGTGCCCGCTGCGCAGGTCGAGGCTGCACTCCGCTCGGGAGGCGGGGAGCTGCTCGAGAGCGCGCGACTGTTCGACGTCTACACCGGCGCCCAGCTCGGGGACGGGCGTAAGTCCCTCGCCTACGCGTTGACGTTCCGTGCCGACGACCGCACCCTCACGGAGGACGAGGCGAGCGCATGGCGCACGGCCGCCGTCGAGGCGGCGGAGAAGGCCGTGGGGGCGAGCCTGCGTGGCTGACGGCCGACGCCCCGCCGGTGCACGGGTGCCGCGGGTCCTGTGCATCGCGGGCACGGACCCGTCCGGCGGCGCCGGGCTGCTCGCCGACACCAAGGCCGTCGCCGCGATGGGCGGGTACGGAATGGGTGCCGTCACCGCGGTCACGATCCAGAACACCGTCGGGGTGACCGGGGTGCACGCCGTGCCCGTCGACGACGTGATCGCCCAGCTCGACGCCGTCGCCGATGACGTGACGATCGACGCCGTCAAGATCGGCATGCTCGGTGAGGCCGCTCTGGTGGAGGCGGTCGGCGACTGGCTTCGTCGTCGTCGTCCACCCCACGTCGTCCTCGACCCGGTGATGGTGGCCACCACCGGAGGCCGGCTGGCCAGTGAGGACGCGGCGCGGATGCTGCGGGACCTCGTCCCGCTGGCGGACCTGGTGACGCCCAATGTCCCCGAACTCGCGGTGCTGTGTGGCGGCGAGCCCGCGGAGCACATCGAGACGATCGTCGGGCAGGCCGAGCTCGTGCACGAGCAGACCGGCTGCGCGGTGCTCGCCACCACGGGCGATCTGGACGACGGCAGTGCGGAGGACGTGCTGGTGGAGTCCGAGGGGGACCGACGCACGACGCTGCGTCTGCCGTTCGTCCGCGTCGACACCCCGCACACGCACGGCACCGGGTGTTCGTTGTCCTCGGCGCTGGCCACCGCGCGGGTGGGGGAGAGGGACTGGGAGGCGGCCTACCGCCGCGTCCGCCCGTGGATCGACGGGGCCCTCCACGGCGGTCTCACCCTGGAGGTCGGCCGCGGTTCCGGCCCGCTCGACCACACCTGGTTCCTGCACCGCTGACCTGGGACGGCGCGGCCGTCCGCACCGACTGTGTCGTACACCTGTGCGAGTATCGGTTCCGCCGAACGGCCGAGACGATCAGGAGCAGACAGTGAACACCTCCCACAACACCTCCCACAACACCTCGCAGGGCACCTCGCAGACCCGATCGCAGGACGGGCACGAGGGCGCCGGGCCCCCCTCGTCAGAGAAGGCGTTGGACAGGGTCCGCAAACTCTTCGCCAAAGCCGAGAGCGTGGCGGGCACGCCCGAGGCCGAGGTCCTGCTCGAGCGTGCCTACGCCCTGCTCGCCAAGTACGGCGTCGACGAGGCGCT
>NZ_JAALDT010000430.1:0-4769 GCF_014144995.1 Dietzia sp. DQ11-71
GCCGGCGAGGCCCACGATCCACAGCGGCGCGAAGCGGCGCAGCGGATTGCGCTTCTGGGGCGGCGTGGCCAGAGCCGACGTCTGCTCGCGCAGCGCGGAGGCGTGCTGCCGCGCGTCCGCGGCGAGATCGCCCAGGAGCTCGGCCTGCTCGGCGCGACGATCCCGGATCACCTGGATACCGCGGCTGGCACCGAAGAGGGCCAGGCCGACCGGTCCACGGGTGGCGGCGACTGCTGCCTCGCCCAGGAAGCGGGGGTCCTTGAGGTCGAACGCCTTCCGGGCGGTGGTGCCGGCCTTGTCCAGGTCCTTTTGCGCCTGCTTGACGGCCCTACGCTCGTCGGCGCGATCGCTTCGTTTGCTCATGGGTAGATGGTGGCACAGCGGCCCGATACCGACCACCACCTCGCCGACATCGGTCCCTGCGGCGTGGCAGGATGTGTGGCGTGAGCATCGCAACGCAGAAGGCAACCATCCACACCAACCGTGGTGACATCGTCATCGAGCTGTACGGCAACCACGCCCCGGAGACGGTCTCGAACTTCGTCGGTCTCGCCGACGGCTCCAAGGACTACTCCCAGGCCAACGCCAAGGGTGAGAAGAGCGGACCGTTCTACGACGGCTCGATCTTCCACCGCGTCATCTCCGGGTTCATGATCCAAGGCGGCGACCCCACCGGCACCGGCCGGGGCGGACCGGGCTACCAGTTCAAGGACGAGTTCCACCCGGAGCTGCAGTTCTCCGAGCCCTACCTGCTGGCCATGGCCAACGCCGGCCCGGGCACCAACGGTTCGCAGTTCTTCATCACCGTCGGCGCCACGCCGCACCTGAACAACCGCCACACGATCTTCGGCAAGGTCGCCGACGAGGAGTCGCGCAAGGTCGTGGACGCCATCGCGACCACCAAGACCGGTGCGATGGACCGGCCGACCGACGACGTCGTCATCGAGTCGATCGAGATCTCCTGACCGAGCGGTCCCGGTCTATCCGCAGCGCGGCAGGGCCGGCACGCGGCAGGGACAGGGCGGGGACGGGACACCGCACGAACGAGACGCAGCACGGATAACCGGGAGACATGAGCACCCAGACCCGACGCGGTGGCGCGGTCGCGAGATTCTTCCGCCTCCAGCCGGTCACGGCGTGGATCATCACCGCCAACCTGGCCGTCTACGCCGCCACCGTCGTGCAGGCGCGCAGCTTCCTGACCAACAACGCGTCGCCGTTGTTCGAGGCCACGGCGCTCTTCCCGCCGCTGGTGGCGGCCCGGGACGAGTGGTGGCGTCTGCTCACCTCGGCGTTCCAGCACTTCGGCCCGATGCACCTGCTGCTCAACATGTACATGTTGTGGATCCTCGGACTGGGGATCGAGCGCAGCATCGGGCACGTCCGCTTCCTCGCCCTCTACCTGGGCTCGGCGCTGGGCGGGTCGGTGGCCGTGATGTTCTACGGCCAGGGCGCCCTCACGGCCGGCGCCTCCGGGGCGATCTTCGGCCTGATGGGCGCGTACGCGATCGTGGCGATGTCGATGCGCCTCGACGTCAGGGGGATCGGGGTGTTGCTCGTCCTCAACGTCGGCGTGAGCTTCCTCGTGCCCGGCATCTCGCTCGCGGCCCATCTGGGCGGGCTCGCGGCCGGCGCCGTCGCCGCGTTCGCCCTGGTGGTGGTGCCACGCCGGATGCCGCGGCGCGTGGGCCGCACGGGCCGCCAGGTCGTCTCGTGGGCCGGCTTCCTCGTCGTGGTCGGGTCGGTCGGCGCCGCCGGGTGGTTCGCGGCCGACACCATGACGTTCGGGTTCCTCGTCACCCGCTGATTCCCACCGGCGTCTGACCCCGCGTCGGTCGACCCCCACATCGTCCGACCCCCGCGTCGTCCGCCGGGAGCGGTCTGACCCTCACCGGCCGTCGCCGACCGCCCCGAATCCCAGACGGTGCAGCGCGTCGACCACGTCCCGTGGATCCGCCCCCAGATCGAGCCGGGTGAACACGTCCAGTCGTTCGCGACCCCGCTCGTCCGTGTACTCGAGTCGCAGCAGGTGCTGCCGCGCCCCCCATCGGGAGACCCCCAGCGGGCGGACCTCCACCACCTCGGACCGCGGGACGAAGTCCACGCGGCGGAGCCTCTTGATCGCCAACTGCCCGTCCACCACCTCGAGTCGGGGCCGCCGGACCAGGTGGGACACACCCGACAGGGTGAGGAACAGCGCCGCCGGGCCGGTGAGCAGCAGTGCGAGCGGATCCTGCCGCTGCAGGCCGATCACCACCAGGGCCACCCCGAGCAGGATCTGCACGCCCGGCCACAGGGCCCCGGGTGACCACGACGCCGCCCGCGGACCGGCTCCCGACACGGCGTCACCACTCATGCCGGACATCCTCCCCTATCCACAGGCGCTATCCACACTGTGGATGAATAACACGGGTGCAGTTCGACTGCCGTTCGAGTCGACGCGGTCCCGACCTGCGGCGTCGTCGGCATCGTCAACACATAGGCGTTATCCCCAGTGTGGAGGAAGTTCTCCACAGCGTGTGAGGGGTGTGGAAAAGGCGGGTCGAGACCCCTCTTTACCTCACCAGAGCCCCGTGACCTGCATAGATGCAGCGTTCTCAGAGTAAATGCAGGTCACCCCCCGCGTCGGGCGGGGGGTGACCTGTGGATAAACCTGTGGAACAGGCGGAACGTGCCCGGGGAGTGCGGCCGGGCGGGCCGGCTAGCGCCAGTTCATGGTCATGAGGAGTCCCACGACCGCGAGGCCGAAACCGATCGCGAAGTTCTGCCACGTCTCGAGAGAGGCCATGAACGGGATCCGCTCACCGGCGATGTAATACGTCACCAGCCAGAGCAGGCCCAGGATCATCAGCGCGAGCATGAGCACCAGGTACCACCGCGCGGTCGGGGTCCCCTTGACCTTGACGGGGGTGCGGCTGACGGCCGCGTCGGTGTACTCGGTCTTGGACCGGACCTTTGACTTGGGCATGGAGTCCTCGAACTGGTGGGGGATGTCGGGGCCACTCTACCAAGCCCGCCCCCGACGCTCACCCGTGCGACGGCAGTACGCTGCGTCTATGCGCATCCTCGTCGTCGACAACTACGACAGCTTCGTCTACAACCTCGTCCAGTACCTGGGCCAGTTGGGCGCGGAGTGCGACGTGTGGCGGAACGACGACCCCAGGCTCGCCGGCCCGGACGGCCGCTATGACGTGGCCGGGCTGGAGAGCGTGGTCAGCGGGTACGACGGAGTCCTGCTCAGCCCGGGTCCCGGAACGCCGGACAGGGCGGGGGCCACGATCCCGCTGATCGGGGTCTGTGGACACGCGGGCGTCCCGGTGCTGGGAGTGTGCCTGGGCCACCAGGCGATCGGGGAGGCCTTCGGCGCGACGGTCGACCGGGCCGCCGAGCTCATGCACGGCAAGACCAGTCAGGTCACGCACGACGACTCGGGAGTCCTCGCCGGTATCCCCAGCCCGTTCACGGCCACGCGCTACCACTCGTTGACGGTCCTGCCGAAGACGATCCCGCACGAACTGGTTCCCACCGCGTGGACCGGTTCGGGCCTGGTCATGGCGATGCGTCACCGCGAGATGCCCGTCCACGGGGTGCAGTTCCACCCCGAATCGGTGATGAGCGACGGGGGACACCGGATGCTCGCCAACTGGCTGGGGATGTGCGGCGAGCGGCCCTCGGAGACGCTGGTCGTGCGGTTGGAATCCGAGCTCGACCGGACCCGCGGCGCCGCCCTGGCCTGACCGGCTGGTCAGCTCGCCCGGTCAGCCCGGGCCGGGCACCAGCCCGAACCGGATCACCCGGACGACGACCTGGTCGTTGACGCCGGCCTCGCCCACGGGCGGCTGCTGCGACCAGATCTGGCCCACCCGGCTGAGGTCGGGGTCGTTCTGCGGGAGCTCCACCAGCTGCCCGCGGTCGCCCCGCCAGCCGGCCCGTTCGAGCTTGCCGAGGGCCTCCTCCACGGTGTCGCCGACGAGGTTGGGCATGACGAACCGGTTCCCGGCGGAGACCTGGAGCGTGATGGTCGCGCCCTTGAGCTGGGTCTGACCCGCGGCCGTGGACTGGCCCACGACCTGGCCCTCGGGCGCGGTGCCGTCGACCCGCTGGGTGTCCACGCGGAAGCCCGCCGCCTCGAGGGTCGCGCGCGCGGGCTCTGCGGACTGCCCCACGACATCGGGCACGGCGAGCTGTTCGGGGCCGGAGCCCACCGTCAGCCGGACCGGCCGGTCGGAGGGCACCTGTGCACCCGGTCCGGGCTCGGTGTCGACGACCTTGTCCTGGTCCTCGGGTGTCGACGGCCGCGCCTCGTTCTCCGGGACCACCTGGAACCCGGCCTCCTCGAGGGTGAGCCGGGCATCGGCGGGGGACATCCCCATCACGTTGGGCACCGAGAGGATGGGCTTGCCGGTCGAGACCACGAGGCTGATCTCGGAGCCCACCGCGAGACGCTTGCCGGCGATGGGGTCGGACGAGATGACGTGCCCCTCGGGGATCTGGGGGTGCGGCGCCGGGGTCTGCACGGGTTCGAGCCCGATCGAGGTGAGTTCCTCGACCACCTCGGCGACCGGCCGCTGGGCGACCTCGGGGACGGTGACCTCCTGCTGCTGCGCGACACCGCCGCGGTCGCCCGAGGTCGCCAGGATCGACACCGTCGCGATCCCTCCCAGCACCAGCAGGGCGGCGAGCGCGATGGCCACCCCGCGTGGCCCGCGACGAGCGTCGTCGGGTCGGGCGTCGCGGCGTCGGGCGTCTCCGCGATGGGAGGCGGGACG
>NZ_JAALDT010000431.1:0-1913 GCF_014144995.1 Dietzia sp. DQ11-71
GCCTGCTGGCCCAGTGAGGTGGGGTGCATTGGGTACGCGTTGGTCGGGGCCCCGCCGGTGAAGTCGGTCCAGCGCTCGTCAGCCTCTCCGCAGGCGCTGCGGTCGACGGTGGTGTCGACGGGCAAGACGGAGACGTGGCCGTTGCGGACGGCGGCGGCGTTGACGGCGTCGTTAATCCTCGCGGTCACCTCGCGAGCCCAGTTCAGGTTGTCCACTCCGATGAACTGGGTGAACTGACAACCGTCCTCGTTCGAGGCGGGGAGAAGAGGCAGGTACTGGGTGGCGATCACGGTCGCACCGGGCGAGCGCTGTTTGATCGCCGCATAGACCTTGTCGACCGCGCCGACTTTGCCGAAGACGTTGGCGATGGCGGTGCTGACCTGGTCGTCCAGCTGGCCCCTGCAATCGAGGGGAGCTCCGGGAGCGCCACCGGAAATGCACTCGACGATGGCGCCGAAACCGACGTCGTTGCCGCCGATGGAGAGGGTTACCAGATCGGTGTCGGAGTCGAGAGCGTCGATCTGGGGCGCGACGCCCGAGTGCTGCTCCTCGAAGATGTCTTCGGTCACCGCTCCGCCGCACGTAGCGTCGGCGAGCTCGCCGATCGCCGTATTCGCGTCGAGCACATTGGGATAGTTGGTCAGACTGCGGCCGCACCGGGCGGCGGGGCCGTCCGTGACCACGGGCTCCATTTGATCGCCGAATGCGGCATAGGAATCGCCCAACGCCACGTAGTCGGCGTAGGCGGGGCCAGCGATCGATCCGAGCGACCCGGCGACACTGCCCGGGATATCGTTGGTGGCGCCGAGGGAGCTGACGGCGATCGTGCCGTCCGCCTGGGTGGTGGACTGGGCACCAGCGACGGGTGCGGCCGTGAGGACGACGGACGCGGCCAGGGCGAGGGAGGTGGTGAGGGTGCGGGAACCGGCGAAGCGGCGCCGAGGAGTGGTGAGCATGAGCTCTATGTTCTCTCATCGACGCCGCTTCGTTACCGAATTGGGCCCAACTGGACAGTCGTCAGGTGACGTGACCGGACTCAGGCATCGCCCAGCGCGGCGAGCACCCGATCCGCGACGTGCGCATGGCCGGCGGTGGTCGGATGGACCGGCACCGCGCCCGTGTCCAGCCCGGTGAAGTCCACCCAGCGGTTCTCGGGCGGGGTGCACATCGAGTGGCCCGGTTCATCGGGGATCACGACGGTGGCGCCGTTGCGCTCGGCGGCGTCGCGGACGACGCGGTTGATGCTGTCCTGGAAGCCGCGGACCTTGGCCCGCTCCTCCCGGCTGATCGCCATGAACGGAGCGCAGGCCGGGGATTGCTCGATGATCCGGTCGTCCGCGGGCACCGCGGCCAGGTACCCGACCGTCACCACGCGGGCCTGCGGCGCACGCTCGGCGATCCCGGCGTACACCGCGTCCATGCGCTGGTCGAGAGTCTCGAGCGCGCGGGCGGCCTGGCGGTCGATGACGTCCGAACAGCCGGCGGTGGGATCGAAGCCCTTCGACAGGCTCGCCGTCGCGGCATCGACGATCGGCAGCAGCTCGGGCGCGGTGTTGGGCCGCAGCGCACACGCCACGATGACGGCGGCGAAGCCCACGTCATTGCCACCGATGGTCATGGTCACCAGATCGGTATCGGCGTCGAGGGCGTCGAACTGGGGCGGGGCCCCGGTCCGGCCGACCGCGAGGAAGTCATCGGCCACCGCGCCGCCGCAGCTGGCGTTGACGAACGTGCCCACCCCCAGCTCGCGGGCGACCACGGTGGGGTAGGCGTCGTCGGTGCGCACACACGCGACGGGACCGGCCCCCCACGCGCCGGGCGCGATCCTGCCGACGGCGGCGTAGGAGTCGCCCAGCGCCACGTACTTGGACGGGCCGGTGCCCGCCCCCGACAGGACGGTCGGGCCCATCCCG
>NZ_JAALDT010000432.1:0-5544 GCF_014144995.1 Dietzia sp. DQ11-71
GTGTGCGGAACGTCCTTGTCGACGGAGGGCGACGCCGCCGATGAGCGTCGGCGTCAGTCGTTGGCGTGCAGATCCGCGTTGAGCTCGACGCCCTCGCGCTTCCACGGCACCGCCTCGACGGAACCGGTCAGTGAGTTGCGCCGGAAGAGCAGGTTGTCCATGCCCGAGAGCTGGCCGGCCTTCACGGGCTCCCGCTCGGCCCAGGCGCCCGCCCGGACATCCACCTTCGTGCCGGCGGTGACGTACAGCCCGGCCTCGACCACGCAGTCGTCGCCCAGCGAGATACCGACACCCGAGTTGGCCCCGAGCAGGCACCGTTCACCGATCGAGATGGTCTCCTTGCCGCCGCCGGAGAGCGTGCCCATGATGGAGGCCCCGCCGCCGACATCGGAATCGGCGCCGACCACGACGCCCGCGGAGATGCGACCCTCGACCATCGACGCGCCCAGCGTGCCGGCGTTGAAGTTGACGAACCCCTCGTGCATGACCGTGGTGCCCTCGGCCAGGTGGGCGCCCAGGCGGACGCGGTCGGCGTCGGCGATGCGAACGCCCGACGGGACCACGTAGTCCACCATGCGCGGGAACTTGTCCACGCCGTACACCGTGACCGGGCCGCGGGCCCGCAGCTTGGCGCGCACCAGCTCGAAACCCGGGACCGCGCACGGTCCGAAGTTGGTCCACACGACGTTGCTGAGCTTGCCGAACAAGCCGTCCATGTTCGCGAAATGCGGCTTGATGAGGCGGTGGCTGATGAGGTGGAGCCGGAGGTAGGCGTCGTAGGCGTCGGCCGGCGGCTGGGTCAGGTCCTCGATCTCCACCCGCACGGCCACCGTCTCGACCCCCCGGTCGGCGTCGGCGCCGGTCAGCGGCGACAGTTCGGCGGGTACCTCGTCTCCGGACAGCACCCGGTGACCGCCGGCGGACGCGGCGCCCAGCTCCGGCTCGGGGTACCACACGTCGAGAACGGTGTGGTCGGACGTCAGGGTGGCGATTCCGGTGGCCACGGCTCCATGTGCACTCATGGCCCCGATGCTAGCGGTCTGCCCCGACGGGCACGGGTCACGGGCAACTAGGGTGGGGGCCGTGACCGCCGCCCTCGATCTGACCGCCGACCCGGTCGACCTCACCCGCGCCCTCGTCGACATCCCCAGTCCCTCACGGGAGGAGGATGCGATCGCCGCCGCGGTCCACGACGCTCTCGTCACGACCGTCGCCGGGTTCACCGGGCCCGCCGCCGACCGGACGGAGGTGGTCCGCGACGGCAACCGGGTCCTCGCCCGTACCTCCCGGGGCCTCCCGACCCGGGTCGTGCTCGCCGGACACCTCGACACGGTCCCCCTGGCCGACAACGTCCCGTGCCGGGCCACCGGCGAAGGGACGGACACGGTCCTGCACGGGTGCGGGACAGTGGACATGAAGTCTGGGGACGCGGTGTTCCTGCACCTCTTCGCCGCGCTGGCGGACTCCGACGAGCTGGCGCACGATCTCACCCTGGTGCTCTACGACTGCGAGGAGATCGAAGCCACGGCCAACGGTCTGGGTGTCCTCGAGCGCACGCACCGCGACTGGTTGACGGGCGATGTGGCGATCCTCGGTGAGCCGACCGGCGGGCTCATCGAGGCCGGCTGCCAGGGGACCCTGCGGATCCGGATCCACGCCCGCGGCGTGCGGGCCCATTCGGCGCGGAGCTGGTTGGGCGACAACGCCGTGCATCGGCTCGCGCCGGTGCTGGGGGCACTCGCGGCCTACGAGGCCCGGTCGGTGGACATCGACGGGTGTGTCTACCGCGAGGGTCTGCAGGCCGTCCGCATGTCGGCGGGGGTCGCCGGCAACACGGTCCCGGACGAGGCCTGGCTCGACGTGAACTTCCGATCCGCCCCGGACAGGGACACCGATGCCGCTCTCGCGCACGCCCTCGACGCACTGGGGCTGACCGGTCTCCCACGGGTGGCGGAAGGGGAGACCCCGCTCGCCGAGCCCGGTCTGTCCTGGGAACTCACCGACCTCTCGCCGGGGGCGCTGCCCGGTCTGGGGGCCCCGGCCGCGGCGGAACTCGTCCGTGCGGCCGGCGGGCGGGTCCGTGCGAAGTACGGGTGGACCGACGTGTCCCGTTTCGCGGCCCTGGGGATCCCGGCGGTCAACCTCGGCCCCGGCGACCCCGGCATGGCCCACAAGCGTGATGAGTACTGTCCGGCGGCACAGATCACCGAGGTCGGCAGGGTGCTGCGCACCTACCTCACCGGCTAGGGCGCGGGAGCCCCGGGATCGCCCATGTCCCGGGTACCGCCACTCCCGGCCCCACCCCCAGATCATCGAAGGAGACCCCCGGCCCATGGCCCCCAACGACCCCGTGCACATGCGAGGCCCCGTCCTCGTCCGTCGTGAGAAGGGTGGCGAACACACCACCACCGACCAGCGGCTGCTGGACAAGAACCAGGACACCGACTGGCTGCACACCGACCCGTGGCGGGTGCTGCGCATCCAGAGCGAGTTCGTCAACGGCTTCGGCGCGCTGGCCGAACTGTCGGACGCCGTCAGTGTGTTCGGTTCGGCCCGCACCCGGCCCGGGGACCCGGCCTACGAGCAGGCCGTGGAGTTGGGCCGTGCGCTGGTGGAGGCCGGCTACGCGGTGGTCACCGGTGGTGGCCCCGGGCAGATGGAGGCGGCGAACAAGGGGGCGTGGGAGGCGGATGGCGAGTCTGTCGGGCTCGGGATCGAGTTGCCCCACGAGCAGGGCCTGAACCGGTGGGTGGACCTGGGACTGCACTTCCGCTACTTCTTCATCCGCAAGACGATGTTCGTCAAGTACACGCAGGCCTTCGTGTGCACGCCGGGCGGGTTCGGCACCCTCGACGAGTTCTTCGAGGCCATCACCCTCGTCCAGACCGACAAGATCACCAGGTTCCCGATCGTGCTGCTCGGCGTGGACTTCTGGGCCCCGCTGACCGACTGGATCCGCGGCACGCTGGCGGAGGAGGGGATGATCTCCGCGTCCGACCCCGACCTGTTCCTGGTGACGGACTCCGTGGCGGAGACCGTGGAGTACATCCGCGAGGCCCACCACAGGGCGGCGCTGACGTCCGAGGAGCGGGAGGACCTGTACGGCGAGGAGCACCGCGGGGTCGAGCGGTGACGGCGCCGGTCGCCGGTCGCCGTGTCTGCGTCTACTGCGCCTCCTCCACGTACGACCCGGAGATGCTGGCCATCGCGACGCAGGTGGGGGAGGGCATCGCCAGACGCGGGTGGTCGCTCGTCTCGGGCGGCGGCAACGTCTCGATGATGGGTGCGCTCGCCGAGTCGGCCCGCGCGGGTGGCGCACGCACCGTCGGTGTGATCCCCGAGGGGCTGCGGGTCCGCGAGGTCGCCGACACCGCGGCCGACGAACTCGTCGTCGTCACGACCATGCGGGAACGCAAGCGGGAGATGGAGGAACGATCCGACGCGTTCCTCACCCTGCCCGGCGGGATCGGGACGATGGAGGAGATGTTCGAGATGTGGACCTCGGCGTCCCTGGGCTTCCACCACAAGCCGGTGGTGCTCTACGACCCGATCGGGTTCTACCGCCCCTTGCTGGACTGGGTCGGAGGGTTGGTGGAGGCCGGATTGGTCAAGGACGAGGCGATGGCGAGCCTGGTCGTGTGTGACGATCTCGAGGCCGCGCTCGACGCCTGTGGAGGTCGGGGATGACCGGTGCCGGTGCCGGTCCCGGTCTCGGCCCGGCGCCGGCGCCGGCGCCCACCCTGTGTGGCCGCCCGGTCCCGGTCGACCGCCCGCTGGTGATGGCGATCGTCAACCGTACGCCGGACTCCTTCTACGACCGTGGGGCCACGTTCACCGACACGGCGGCGATGGCGCGGGTCGACGAGGTGGTGGCGGCCGGCGCGGACATCCTCGACATCGGCGGCGTCAAGGCCGGGCCCGGCGACCTCGTCGATGCCGCGGAGGAGACCCGTAGGGTCGTGCCGTTCGTGGAGGCGGTGCGGGTCCGTCACCCGGGCGTGGTGATCTCGATCGACACCTGGCGGGGCGAGGTCGCCCGGCGCGCGGTGGCGGCCGGGGCGGACCTGGTCAACGACACGTGGGCGGGTCACGATCCCGGTGTCCTGACCGCGGCGGGGGAGGCGCGCGCCGGGTTCGTCTGTTCGCACACGGGCGGTGCGGTGCCCCGGACGCGGCCGTTCCGCGTGGGGTATGCCGATGTCGTGTGCGACGTCGTCGACGAACTCACGGCGGCCGCCGACCGCGCGCTGGCGGCCGGTGTCCCGGTGGACGGCATCCTCATCGACCCCACCCACGATTTCGGCAAGAACACCTTCCACGGCCTCGAGTTGTTGCGACGGATGGACGAGATCGTGGCGGTCGGGTACCCGGTCCTCATGGCGCTGAGCAACAAGGACTTCATCGGTGAGACCCTGGACGCGGGCGTGGACGATCGCGCGGAGGGCACCCTCGCGGCGACCTCGGTCGCGGCCTACCTCGGTGCGCGGGTATTCCGCACACACGACGTCCCGGGGACACTGCGTGCCCTCGAGATGGTGTCGTCGATCGTGGGGACGCGCCGACCTGCACGAACCGTACGCGGCCTGGCGTGACTTGCCACACCGCCGGGGGCGGGCCGTGTGCCAGACTGGCCGCGGCGCTAGTCACTACAGGAGGGGAGCACGGGAATGCTCACCATCGTCGTCTACGTGGTCGTCACCTTGGTCGTCGCGGCGGGGCTGTTCGGGCTGTCGCTCGTGGTGTTCGGCCGTTCCGAGGTGTTGCCGCCCGTGGCCCGGGACCACACGGTCACCCACCTGCCGGACGGGGCCCTGACCGGTGATGATCTCCGGTCGGTGCGATTCGGTATGTCTGCGCGTGGTTACACCATGGCGGAGGTCGACTGGGCACTCGAGCAGGCGGCGGTCGAGATCGACCGGCTCCGGGCCCGGTTGGGCGAGGACGTCACCGTGGCCGGGGACGCCGCGGCGAACGGGGCGCAGAACGGGGTGGACGGTCGTCCCGCTACGGCGTCCGGACGCGGCCGGACGCGCTAGAATCGACATCATCCACTCAGCAGTACCGATCGTGGGCACGGGCGCTCGTACAGTGCGCCGCCCCGCGGACAAGGACGAAGGGAAACGACTCGATGGCGGCTATGAAGCCCAGGACCGGTGACGGACCGATGGAGGCGGCCAAGGAAGGCCGTGGGATCGTCATGCGCGTCCCTCTGGAGGGTGGCGGGCGTCTCGTCGTCGAGCTGACCCCCGATGAGGCCAAGTCGCTCAGCGAGGAGCTGTCGCAGGCCATCTCCTGATCTCGTCGCCCCACCGATGCCGGCGCATCCGACCCTCGTGGCGGGTGCGCCGACTCATATCCCGGAAGGTCCTCCTCGATGTCCGCCGTCCCCGGCCGTCCCCTGCCCTCGGTCCGTGTCGTCTCCGGTCCCGCCCCCGATGCCGCGCTGGCGGTCGTCACCCGCGCTCCCGAGCCCGGTCGCGTGCCGCTGGGGCGCGCCGACGAGGCGCGGGTCTCCGTCCACGACGGGCGACCGGTGGTCAAGGT
>NZ_JAALDT010000433.1:0-369 GCF_014144995.1 Dietzia sp. DQ11-71
GCCCGGCTCGGGCCGGTACAGCACGGCGGCCTGCCCGGGGGCGACGCCGCGGATCGGCTCGTCGAGCGTGATCTCGAGGCGCGCGTCCGGTCCGTCGCCGAGGCGTCGGACGTGGCCCGGGGTCGCCTCGCCGTGGGCGCGGATCTGCACCAGGCAGTCGGTCTCGCGGATGTCGTCGTCGACGAGCCAGTAGGGCGAGGACGCGGTCATACCGGACGAGAGCAGATGGTCCGCGCCACCGACGGTGACGGTGCCACTGTCGGCGTCGATCGCGGTGACGTAGCGGGGACGGCCGTCCGCCGCGGGGCCGCTGACCCCGAGGCCCTTGCGCTGGCCGATGGTGAACCCGTGGATTCCCTCGTGGCGGCC
>NZ_JAALDT010000434.1:0-717 GCF_014144995.1 Dietzia sp. DQ11-71
ACGCATGCCGATACGCGCCCCGAGGAAGGCGCGGGTGTCGCCCGATGGGATGAAGCAGATGTCATGGCTGTCGGGCTTGGAGGCGACGGGCAGCCCGCCGGCCTCTGCCTCGGCGCGGACCTGCGACTTGAGTGAATCCCCGAGGGGGAACATCGAGTGAGCGAGCTGCTCCGGGGTGAGCACTCCGAGGACGTACGACTGGTCCTTGGCGTCGTCCACGGCGCGGCGCAGGACCGGCCGCCGGGTGCCGTCGGGCAGTTCCTCGGACGACAACCGCGCGTAGTGGCCGGTGGCGACCGCGTCGAAGCCGAGCGCCATGCCCCGGTCGAGGAGGGCCTCGAACTTGATGCGTTCGTTGCACCGGAGGCACGGGTTGGGGGTCTCACCCCGGGCGTAGGACTCGACGAAGTCGTCGATCACGTCGGCACGGAAGCGCTCGGCGAAGTCCCACACGTAGAACGGGATGCCCAGCAGGTCGGCGACCCGGCGGGCGTCCCCCGCGTCCTCCCGCGAGCAGCACCCGCGCGACCCCGTTCGCAGGGTCGCCGGATCCGCACTGAGTGCGAGGTGGACGCCCACGACATCGTGTCCGACGGCGACGGCTCGGGCGGCGGCGACAGCGGAGTCCACTCCCCCGCTCATGGCGGCGAGGACCCTCATGATGCGGCCATCCCGGTGCGGGCGAGCCCGAGGCCGGCGACGCGGGCGCGTTCGGCC
>NZ_JAALDT010000435.1:0-7666 GCF_014144995.1 Dietzia sp. DQ11-71
CTCGGCCGCGACACGGTCGTGTTGACCATCGACCCGGCCCGTCGCCTCGCGCAGGCCCTCGGCATCGACGAGTTGTCCAACGAACCCTCCCCAGTGGACCTCGGGCAGGAGAAATCCGCCGCCGGCGGGTCACTGCACGCGATGATGCTGGACATGCGCCGTACGTTCGACGAACTGGTGGTGGCCAACACCACGGAGGCCAAGGCCCGGGACATCCTGGACAACCGCTTCTACAAGACGATGGTCACCTCCTTCGCGGGGACCCAGGAGTACATGGCCATGGAGAAGTTGGGGCAACTCCTCGACGACTCCGCGTGGGACCTCGTCGTCGTCGACACTCCCCCGTCGCGCAACGCACTGGACTTCCTCGACGCACCGCGCCGCCTCGGCGCGTTCCTCGACAGTCGGCTCATGCGGTTGCTCTCCACGCCCGGCCGCGGGGTCGGACGCCTGGTGACCGGCGCGATGAGCACCGCGATGCGCGGGGTCTCCACGGTGGTGGGGTCCTCGATGCTCAAGGACGCCTCCGAGATGGTGGTCGCACTGGACTCCACGTTCGGCGGGTTCACCACACGCGCGGCCCGGACCCAGGCGATACTGCGGCGCAAGGGCACCGAGTTCCTCGTGGTCTCCTCCGCGGAACGGCCCGCACTGCGCGAGGCCGCGTTCTTCGCCGAGCGGCTGGCGGAGGAGAAGATGCCGCTGGCGGGGGTCGTGGTCAACCGCACCCATCCGCGACTGACCGACCTGAGCGCCGAACAGGCCTGCGCGGCCGCCGACCGTCTCGCGGGCGAGAACCCGGAGGCCGAGGCGGTCCTGCGAATCCACGCCGACCGGGCGGGCACCGCCAAGCAGGAGGTCCGGCTGCTCGAGTCGTTCACCGACACCCACCCGGACGTGCGGATCGTCGGCGTGCCCTCGCTGCCGTTCGAGATCTCCAATCTGGAGGCACTGCGGTCGGTCGGCGACCAACTCTGCGGCTGACGGATACGAGCGCGGCCCGCGGTGGGTGCCGCGGGCCGCGCTCGAGGTGTCCGGGCCTCGACTCGCCAGGACTCAGTAGACCTCAGGACTCAGTAGACCTCTGGACTCAGTAGACCGCGGTGTGCCGCTCGATCTGCTGCGCGAAGAAGTCGGCCCAGGACCGGACCTCGGGGTGCTGCTTGAGCAACGCCCGACGCTGACGTTCGGTCATCCCGCCCCAGACGCCGAACTCGACGCGATTGTCGAGAGCGTCGGCGCGGCACTGCAGCAGGACGGGGCAGTGCCGACAGATGGAGGCGGCCTTGCGCTGCGCCGCGCCGCGGACGAACAGCTCGTCCGGATCGATGTCCTTGCACCGGGCCTGGGCCACCCATTCCTGGCGGCCCTCCCCGATGATGATCTCCTCGGAGCCGAGGGGGTTGCCGGCACCGGGGCGGACCCCGTGGTCGGAGGTGCGGGTGGTCCCGGGGAGGGTGGCCGTCATCGAAATACCCCTTGCGTGAGTGGAGTCGTGGACGGGTTGACCGCGCACGTCTCCGGCCTTCTGAGCCCGCCCGGCGCGGCGGGCTCACTGTGTCCGTGGGCGGTCGCACCTGGGGTTCGTCAGTCGCGATCCCATTCCGGTCCGATCCGTCCCGCGTTCCCCCATATTGTTACCGCAGTCACACAACAGAAGTAAAGAGTCGACACATGATCGCCGCGCGACGGGTGGTCCCGGAGGGGTGGTCACGTACCCTGTGCGTGTGTCGGCTATGAGTTCGCTGGGAAAGCTGGTCGCGACGTGTGTCGCCGCCGGGGTGGTCACGGCGGGGTCTCTGTTCCCGATCGCGGGGGCAGCGGGGCTGGCATCCAACAAGATGGCCGACACGTTGGCCGGGACGTCCGCGGACCTCATCAAGGGTGACCTGCCGTCGATCTCCACGGTGACCGACTCCGCCGGCGCCCCCATCGCGTGGCTGTACGACCAGCAACGCGTGCCGGTGCCCAGCGAGGAGATCTCGCAACAGATGAAGCTGGCGATCATCGCCATCGAGGACCGCCGGTTCGCGGACCACAACGGCGTCGACTGGCGGGGCACCGTCCGCGCGGCCCTGACCAACGCCACCTCCGGCGAGGTCGAGCAGGGCGCGTCGACGATCGACCAGCAGCTGGTCAAGAACTACCAGTTCCTCGTCTCCGCCGAGAACGACGCGGAGCGTCGCGCCGCGGTCGAGACCACGCCCGCGCGCAAGATCAAAGAGATCCGGATGGCGCTCACCCTCGACGGGGAGTTGAGCAAGGACGAGATCCTCACCAAGTACCTCAACCTGATCTCGTTCGGCAACGGCACGTTCGGCGTCCAGACCGCGGCACAGACCTACTTCGGCGTCGACGCCCGCGACCTCAGCGTCTCCCAGGCGGCGATGCTGGCGGGCATGGTGCAGTCCACCAGTCGGTTCGACCCGTACACCAACCCCGAGGGCACCACGCAGCGCCGCAACACAGTCATCGACACGATGGTCCAGACCGGCGCCATCACCCCGGCGGAGGGCGAGTCCTACGCGGCCGAACCGCTGGGCGTGCTCGAGCGACCGAACCCGCTGCCCCGGGGGTGCATCACCGCCGGTGACAGCGGATTCTTCTGCGACTACGTCCTCCAGTACCTCGAGGAGAACGGCCTGAGTCGGGACATGGTGGAGCAGGGCGGGTACACGATCCGCACCACCCTCGACGAGACCGTCCAGTCCAACGTCCAGCGCTCGGTCGACACGTACGGCAACCCGACCGCCCAGGGCGTGGCCGAGGTGATGAGCGTCGTCCGGCCCGGCAAGGACGCCCACAAGGTCGTCGCGATGGCCTCCAGCCGCCAGTACGGACTCGAACTGGGTGACAGCCAGACCGTGCAACCGCAGCCGTTCTCGCTGGTCGGCGACGGCGGGGGCTCGGTCTTCAAGGTCTTCACCGTCGCCGCCGCCATGGAGAAGGGCATGGGCACCAACACGAGCCTCCCGGTGCCGCGTCGCGTCCAGGTCTCCGGACTCGGCGCCGGGGGCGCCGCCGGGTGCCCGCCCGCACAGTACTGCGTGGAGAACGCCGGCTCGTACCCCTCTTCCTTGTCCGTGACCGACGCCCTCGCGCAGTCGCCCAACACGACGTTCGTGAATCTCATCAAGGACGTGGGCGTCTCGCCCACCGTCGACATGGCGGTCCGCCTCGGCATGCGTTCCTACGACCGCAAGGGCACCGCGCCCGGAGGCGACTCGATCAGCGAATTCGTCAAGAAGAACAACCTCGGCTCGTTCACCCTCGGGCCCACCGCCGTCAACGCGCTGGAACTGTCCAACGTCGGCGCCACCATCGCCTCCGGCGGCGTCTGGTGTCCCCCCAGTCCCATCGAGTCGATCACCGACCGCACCGGCGCACCCGTCGAGCTGAACGAGCCGGAGTGCGAGCAGGTCGTCGAGGAAGGGCTCGCCGACACCCTCGCCGTCGCCATGTCCAAGGACCACGTGGGCGCCGGCACGGCGGCCGGCGCCGCATCGGGCGCCGGGTGGAGCCTGCCGATGTCCGGCAAGACGGGCACATCCGAGGCCAACCGGTCCTCCGCCTTCCTGGGCTTCACCAACAACTACGCGGCGGCCGTCTACGCGTTCAACGACGGCACCACCACCACCGAGCTGTGCACCAGCCCCCTGCGCCAGTGCTCGTACGGCAACCTCTTCGGTGGCCTCGAGCCGGCACAGACCTGGTTCTCGGCCTTCTCCCCGATCGCCGACATCTACGGCCCGCTCCGACTGCCCGCACCCGATCCCGCCTACCAGGCCGGGACCAGCGGGGCCGCCGCCCCGGACGTCGCCGGCATGAGCCAGTCCGCCGCGACGTCGCTGCTCACCAACGCCGGGTTCGTCGTCAACACGCAGTTCGTCTCCGGCACGGGCCGCCCGTACGGCACCGTCATCGGCGTCGACGGCAGCACCGGCATCCCCGGGTCCCAGCTCACCCTCCGCGTCTCCGACGGATCGGGCGGCGGCGGGGGCGGGAGCACCGGCGCGCAGGGGCAGGGCGCCTCCGG
This sequence comes from Dietzia sp. DQ11-71, assembly GCF_014144995.1. Classification (NCBI taxonomy): domain Bacteria; kingdom Bacillati; phylum Actinomycetota; class Actinomycetes; order Mycobacteriales; family Dietziaceae; genus Dietzia; species Dietzia sp. DQ11-71. The sequence continues at coordinate 4,037 of NZ_JAALDT010000435.1, forward strand.
CCCGGGGGCGCCGGTCGGGGACGAACCCATCGTGCTCAACGTGCCGGGCCTGGCCCCCATCACCATCTCGCCGCCGCGGTGACCCCGCCCGGCGTCGGTAGTCTGGACTGATGTCACGCCCTTCACGCAAGACCCGGGTTTCGACGACCTCCCCCGCCCGCGCGGCGGCCGTCCTCGCCGGGGCGGTCGTGGCGGGAACCGTGTACGCCACGGGCTGGGAGCGCAACGCCTTCACGTTGCGCCGCCACTCCCTGCCGCTGCTCGCGCCCGGCTCGCGGCCCCTGACGATCCTCCACGTCTCGGACCTGCACATGATGCCCGGCCAGAAGCGCAAGCAGCAGTTCGTCAACTCGCTGGCGGAGTTGGAGCCCGACCTGGTCGTCAACACCGGTGACAACCTCTCCGACGCCCGGGCGGTGCCCTCCGTGGTCCAGGCCCTCGGGCCACTGCTCGACCGGCCCGGGGCGTTCGTGTTCGGCTCCAACGACTACTACGCCCCGGTCCCCAAGAGCCCGCTGCCGTACATCGGGATAGGCCGCCAGAAGCACTCGGCCGTCCCGTTGCCGTGGCGGGATCTCAGGGCCGCCTTCACCGAGCGGGGCTGGGTCGACGCCACCCACCAGCGCGCGGAGATCGCGGTCGACGGCCGTAGCGTGCTCGTCGCCGGTGTCGACGACCCCCACATCGGACGGGACCACTACAACGAGATCGCCGGACCCGCCGGGCCCGCCTTCGACCTGCGGATCGGGTTGCTGCACTCGCCGGAGCCACGCGTGCTGGACCGGTTCGACGCCGACGGGTACGATCTCGCGCTCGCGGGGCACACCCACGGTGGTCAACTCTGCCTCCCCACCGGCGCGATCGTCACCAACTGCGGCATCGACCGCTCGCGGGCCCAGGGTCTGTCCGCGTGGGGCCGGAACCTGGTGTTGCACGTCTCCGCCGGCCTGGGCACCTCCCCGTACGTGCCGGTTCGGACGTTCTGCCGCCCGGAGGCGACCCTGCTGGAACTGGTCGCCGCCCCCGGTGGTGGCGGCGAGGGATCCGAGGTCCCGGTGACCCCGCAACGGGTGAAGGTGCCCCTGCCGGCCTGACCCGGTTTCGCGATTCCGGCGGCGGGGCGCTAGAGTATCCCTCGTTGTCGACCGGGGTGTGGCGCAGCTTGGTAGCGCGCTTCGTTCGGGACGAAGAGGCCGTGGGTTCAAATCCCGCCACCCCGACAATGCGAGGGCCCGGATCACGTCGGTGATCCGGGCCCTCGGTCTTTTCGTGCCCTCGGCCATTTCGTGCCGTGCCCTCGGGTTCCCCCTGCCGTGGTGCCGCCGACGTGGGGCCGCTCTTCCGGTGCACAGCGGCGCGGACTCTCCGTAGAATCGTGTCATGACCTCCGAGACCGACGTCCAGAACGCCGCCGCCGCAGGGGACAGTGCACCCGGGACCGGCCCGGCCGTGCACCCGAACTACGGCCGCATCACCACCACCGGGGCGGGGGACGCGGTCCTCGCGGCCTCGCTGCAGAAGGTCCTCGACGGGACCTGGGCCGATGCCCGCGAGTTCACGCGCGAGGCCATGACCCCGGACATGCTCAACCCGATCGGGCTGGGCATGGAGGAGCATCGCGACCATGTACTGGCGCAGCTCCAGCGCCTGGCCGACTCCGGGATGCCCAAGCTGGGGTTCCGCGAGGAGGACGGTGGGACCGGCGACACCGGCGGGGCGTTGACGTCCTTCGAGATGCTCGGCCACCTCGACCTGTCCCTCATGGTCAAGGCCGGCGTCCAGTGGGGCCTGTTCGGCGGCGCGATCGCCAACCTCGGCGACTCCGAGACCCGTAAGAAGTACCTACCGGACGTCATGTCCCTGGACCTGCTCGGCTGCTTCGCCATGACCGAGGTCGGCGGCGGCTCGGACGTGCAGAACCTGGAGACGACGGCGACGTTCGATCGTGAGACCGGCGAGTTCGTCGTCAACACCCCCACGCCCAGTGCGGAGAAGGCCTACATCGGCAACGCCGCCCGCGACGGCCGGATGGCCGCCGTGTTCGCCCAGCTGATCACGACCGCGGACGACGGCGGGGAACTCCGCCACGGTGTCCACTGCCTGCTCGTGCCGATCCGCGACGAGGCCGGTAACGACCTGCCGGGGGTGCGCACCTCCGACCACGGCCCCAAGGGCGGCCTCGCGGGCGTGGACAACGGCAAGATCTGGTTCGACGACGTGCGGGTCCCGCGCGAGGCGCTGCTCGACCGATTCGGGGCGGTCGACGCCGACGGTGAGTACTCCTCCCCCATCGATTCGGTGGGCGCCCGTTTCTTCACCATGCTCGGCACGCTCATCCGCGGTCGGGTGTCGGTGGGAGCGGCGGCCGGCGCGTCCGCGCGCACGGCGCTGGCGTTGGCCGTGCGGTACTCGCTGGTCCGCCGGCAGTTCGACCATCCGGAGACCGGCAAGGGCATCCCCCTGCTGGAGTACCGCGAGCACCAGCGCCGGCTCATGCCGCGGGTCGCCCGCGCGTACGCCTACGCGTGCGCACAGAACGCGATCATCGCCGAACTCGACGAGTTCGAGAAGAACCCTGACGCCTTCGACGAGGTCCGGCGTCGCGAGATGGAGACCCACGCCGCGGGCATCAAGGCCACGGTGACGGGGTTCGCGAACGACACGATCATCGAGGCCCGCCTGGCCTGCGGTGGCGCCGGGTACATGGCGGAGAACCGCCTCACCGAGCTCCGCAAGGACTGCGACGTCTTCTCGACCTTCGAGGGCGACAACGTGGTGCTCACCCAGCTGGTGGGCAAGGAGTTGTTGAGTTCCTACGCCGCGGAGTTCGGCGACATGGACCAGCGGGAGACCGTCGCGTTCGCCCTCAGCACGGTCGCCGACGTGGTGCAGGAGAAGGCCCGGACGTCCACCCTGTGGCAGAAGCTGGTCGACGCCGTGACCGATCGCGAGCACACCGACCTGCTCGACCGCGGCAACCAGCTCGAGCTCCTCGTCGACCGTGAGGAGCACCTGTTGGAGACGGTCGCCCGCCGGCTGCGCAAGGCGCAGGGCCAGGACGGGTCGGCGGCATTCAAGGTGTTCAACTCGGCGCAGGACCACCTCCTGCAGGCCGGTCGCGCGCATATGGACAGCTGGGTGTTCGCCCGCTTCGCCGAGGCGGTGGACGCCTGTGAGGACCCGGAGGCCAAGGAGGTCCTGGGGATGCTGTGCGACCTCTACGTGCTGGACATCGTGGATGCCGACAAGGGGTGGTTCCTCGAGCACAACCGCCTGACCACCGAACGCACCAAGGCGGCCACCGCGGCCCGCAACCGCCTGAGCACCAAGCTCGCCGGGAAGGCGCGCACCCTCGTGGACGCGTTCGCGATCCCCGAGTTCGTCTTCGACGTGCCCATGCTCACGGACGGCGGGGTGGACGTCCTGACCGATGAGGACTCGACGGAGCACGGCGTCGTGGGCCTCGCCGACTGAGCCGACTGGCCGGCGGTCAGGCGCGTCCGCGGGGGTGTCCGGCGAGGCGTATCGCGATCAGCGAGCACACCGCGACGGCTGCCAGGACCGCCGCGCCGGTCCACGCCACGGCGGTCGGGCCGGCGAGGAGGACCGCATCCAGGGCGGCGGTGGCCT
>NZ_JAALDT010000436.1:0-13641 GCF_014144995.1 Dietzia sp. DQ11-71
CTCCACGAACGCCTCGACGAACTCATCGACCCACCACCGTTCTAGGTGGGTAGGTGGCTAGGTGGGCGCGGGCCAGTGAGGCGTGGATCAGTAGCCGGTGTAGCGCTCCGGCTCCTCGCCGAAGGTGAATCCGCGGCCGGAGATCTTCTCGGGCGTGATCTCGACGAAGTTGTACTTCAGGGTCGGGATCCAGGGCTTGAGCCCGAGATCCTCCGCGCGGTTGATCTCCGCGAAGCTGTCGAGCCGTCGCGCCGTCCCACGCACGACGATCGACCAGGCATCGTCGCCCTCGATGTGATCGACCTGGAACACGACATCCGGATGGACCGTGATTCCGGCGAGCTTGGAGCCCTCCGCGGTGCGGAAGAACAGCTTGCCCTCCGGGGAGAGCGCGTAGTTGACGGGGAAAATGTCGGCACGGCCCTCGGAGACGGTGACCAGGCGTCCCAGGGAGACGGTGCCCAGAAGCTGCAGACTTCGCGCCTCGTCGAATTCGGTGATCGGGTTGGCGTCCATGTCCTGATTCTCTCACCGCAGGGCCGGCGCCGGAACCGTTGTCGGAGACTGCCGCGTGACCGACCTCACTCCCCGGCGGCCACCTGCACACTCATCGTGTTTTCAGGTAACGAATTGGGGAAGGGTGATGCAACAACGTGGGGACGTCACTACGGTGGACACCGCCTATGAACCCAGGAGAACGAGTAGTACCCCGTAACCCTGATTCGTCCGACGCGCTGTTCCGTGTGCCCACCGCGGCCGACGGAACCCGCATGTGGGAGATCGCCCGAGACAGCGGCGTTCTCGACCTCAACTCCTCCTATGCCTACGTGCTGTGGGGGGCGGAGTTCTCGGAGAGCTCCGTGGTGGTGGAGGTCGAGGGCCGGGTCGTCGGATTCGTCACCGGATTCATCCGCCCCTCGGAGCCGGACACGATCTTCGTGTGGCAGGTCGGCGTCGACGCCGACCAGCGCGGCAAGGGACTGGCGGCGCGACTGCTGCACAGCCTCATGGACCGGCTGGCCGAGCGCGGCGTGGTGCGCCTGCGCACCACGATCAGCCCGGACAACGAGGCGTCCCAGCGCACCTTCGGTGCCGTCGCGCGAGACCGCGGGATGACGCTGTCCGACGAGGACTACCTGAGCTCCGAACTCCTCGGCGAAGGTCACGAGCAAGAAGACCTGTACACGATTTCCTAGACGAGGGCGCGCGGGCCGCCCGGCCCGCCACCGTCGCCCGCCTCTTCACAAATGGAGTGATCTGAAGACCATGACCGAGTCCACGCACGACACCAGCACCAATACGGACATCTTCTCCGACCGCGAGTCGGAGGTCCGTAGCTACTCGCGCAACTGGCCGGTGGTATTCGACACCGCCAAGGGCACCACGCTCACGACCGTCGACGGAGACGAGTACCTCGACTTCTTCGGCGGTGCCGGCGCACTGAACTACGGCCACAACGACGACGACATGAAGAGCGCGCTGTTGGAGTACATCCAGCGCGACGGCGTCACCCACTCGCTCGACAAGTACACCGTCGCCAAGCGCGCGTTCCTGGAGACCTTCTCCTCGAAGATCCTCGAGCCGCGCGGGCTGGACTACAAGGTGATGTTCCCCGGGCCGACCGGCACCAACGCCGTGGAGTCGGCACTCAAGCTGGCCCGTAAGGTCACCGGCCGCGAGGCCATCATCAACTTCACGAACTCTTTCCACGGCATGACCCTCGGATCGCTGTCGGTGACCGGCAACTCGATGAAGCGCGCCGGTGCCGGCATCCCGCTGGTCCACGCCACGCCGATGCCGTACGACAACTACTTCGGTGGCGTCACCGAGGACTTCCAGTGGATGGAGCGCGTCCTCGTCGACTCCGGCTCGGGCATGAACCGCCCGGCGGCCGTGATCGTCGAGTGCGTCCAGGGCGAGGGAGGCATCAACGCTGCGCGCGCCGAGTGGCTGAAGGCCCTCGACGAGCTGTGCAAGCGCCACGACATCCTGCTGATCGTCGACGACGTCCAGATGGGCTGCGGTCGCACCGGCGAGTTCTTCTCGTTCGAGTTCGCGGGCATCAAGCCGGACATCGTCTGCCTGTCCAAGTCGATCGGTGGCTACGGCCTGCCACTAGCGGTCACCCTGTTCAACCGCGAGCTCGACGAGTGGACCCCGGGCGAGCACAACGGCACCTTCCGCGGCAACAACATGGCATTCATCACCGCCGACGTGGCGCTGCACAAGTACTGGTCCGACGACACCCTCCAGAACCGCACCCTCGAGAACGGTCGCATCCTGCGCGAGCGCTTCTCCCCGCTGGTCTACAAGTACGAGGGAAAGCTCGAACTCCGCGGCCGCGGCATGGCGTTCGGTATCGCCTTCCTCGAGAAGCCGGAGCTGGCCGGAGAGGTCATGGCCCGGTGCTTCGACAAGAAGATGCTGGTCGAGACCGCCGGCCCGAGCGACGAGGTCGTCAAGTTCCTCGCCCCGCTCACCCTGACCGACGACGAGCGTGATCGCGGCATCGAGATCTGCTACGAGGCCGTCGACCACGTCCTCGCCCAGCAGTACCTCTGAGCGCCCAGACCACACACCCTCGACCCACGACCTCGCCGAGGAGGCCCCGCATGATCGTTCGTACCACCGCAGAGATCACCGACACCGACCGCCACATCAAGGGTAACAACGGCAACTGGGAGTCCAAGCGCATCGTCCTGGCCGACGACCGCGTCGGGTTCTCGTTCCACGAGACCACCATCGCGGCCGGCACTACCAACGACTTCCACTACGCCAACCACATCGAGGCCGTGTGGCTGACCCGTGGCAAGGGCACCCTGCGTGACCTGACCAACGACAAGGAGTACCCGCTCGAGGCGGGCTCCATGTACCTGCTCGACGGCAACGAGAAGCACCAGGTCATCGTGGAGGAGGAGATGCAGATGCTCTGCGTCTTCAACCCCCCGGTCGTCGGCGACGAAAACCACGACGAGAACGGCATCTACCCGCTCCTGCGTCTGCAGGACGACGGCTCGGTCGTTCGCGAGAAGTAGACTCCGGGTCGCTTCCGGGCCCTCCCCGGTCGATTTCGTCCAGTGCGGACGAAACCGGCCGGGGATTCTCGCGTTCTGGGGCAGTATCTGTACCCGTGCCCATCTTTGACACCCGTCCAGTCGCCATCATCGGGGCCGGGCCCTCCGGCCTGGCCGCAGCCCGCAACCTCGACCGTCAGGGCGTCGCCTGGGTGGGCTTCGACCTCGCCGGAGACGTCGGCGGGCTGTGAAACATCGACTCCCCGCGAAGCACGGTCTACGCGTCGGCCCACCTCATCTCCTCCGCCCGCACCACGGAGTTCGCCGAGTTCCCCATGCCGGCCGACACCCCCGACTACCCGGACCACCGCCGGTTGCTGGCCTACTTCCGCGACTTCGCCGACCACTTCGGCCTACGCGAACGGTTCCGCTTCGGCACCGAGGTGGTCCGCGCGGAACCGGTGAGTGACGCGCGCGACTCCGGGTGGCGACTCCACGTGCGCGCGGTGGGTGGGGGCGGCGGTGGGACCGACGACGACGAGGTGGGCCCCGGGCCCGAGGCTGACGCCGGGGAGTTCTCGGCGCTGGTGATCGCGAACGGCACCCTCTCCGAGCCCAAGATCCCGGAGTTCGCGGGCCGGTTCAGTGGCGAGGTCCGCCACACCAGCCGCTACAAGTACCCGCGGGAGCTGGCCGGGAAGCGCGTCCTCGTGGTGGGCGGCGGCAACAGCGGCTGCGACATCGCGGTCGACGCCGTCCACCACGCCGCGTCGGTCGACATCAGCCTGCGGCGCGGTTACCACTTCGTGCCCAAGTATCTCTTCGGCCGACCCGCCGACACCCTCGGGTCCGGCGGCCGCCCCCTGCCCCCCGCGGATCAAGCAGTTCATCGACTCACGCGTACTCAAGGCCTTCACCGGCGACCCGACCCGGTTCGGTTTCCCGGAGCCCGACCACAAGATCTACGAGTCCCACCCCGTGGTGAACTCGTTGATCCTGCAGCACGTGGGGCACGGCGACATCGGGGTCCGCGCGGACATCGACCGGTTCGACGGGCGAACCGTGCACTTCGTCGACGGGACCTCCGGCGAGTACGACCTGGTCATGCTCGCCACCGGCTACGTGCTGGACTACCCGTTCATCGACCGCCGCCACCTCGACTGGGCCGAGAGCGCCGCCGCGCCGGACCTGCACCTCAACATCTTCCCGTCGGCCCGCGACGACCTCGCCGTACTCGGCATGCTCGAGGCCTCCGGCATCGGCTGGCAGGGCCGCTACGAACAGGCCGACCTCGTCGCCCGCTATCTCGCGGCACACCGTGACGACTCACCGGCCGGGCGTGCGGCCCTCGCCGTCGTCGACTCCTCCCGGCGCGGCCCCCGCCCGGACCTCACGGGCGGCTACCACTACCTCGGGCTGGACCGGATGGCCTACTACGTCAACAAGAGCGCCTACCGCGGCGCCGTGACCGGGCTGGTCGCGCGCATGGAAGCGGCGGGTTCGGACTCCGCGCAGACACCGGGGGCCGGCTCGTGAACGTCGACGACATCCGGATCGCGTTCGACTCCGGGTCCCTCACCACGCTGAAGATCGTCCTGGGACTGATCCTGTTCGGCATCGCCATGGACACCCGGCTCTCCGACTTCCGGCTGGCGCTGCGCAAGCCAAGGGCGTTCGCGGTGGCCGTGGCAGCACAGTTCGCGCTGCTGCCCGCGCTGACGTTCCTGCTGACGCTGCTGCTCGGCGTGCAGGGGTCGGTCGCGCTCGGCATGATCCTCGTGGCGTGCTGCCCGCCCGGCAACGTCTCCAACATCCTCACCCACCGGGCGCGTGGCGACGTGGCCCCGTGGGACATGCTCAGCGAGGTGCTGCTGGTCATCGCGCTGCCGTTCGCGCTCGGGCTGACCGTGTCGCACCTGCTGCCGCAGGTCGCCGCGCGCACCCACCGCGTGGTGGGCATCCTGTCGTTCGTCGCGCTGGGCGGGATCATCGTGATCGCGGTCGCCAACAACTGGTCGCTGTTCGTGGCCTACATCGGGGTGGTGGCGGTGGCGGTGTTCCTCCACGACGCGCTCGCCCTGGGCCTCGGGTACGGCATCGCGCGCGGGTTCCGGCTCGACGTCCCCGCCCGCAAGGCCATGACGTTCGAGGTGGGCATCCGCAACGCCGGGCTGGGACTGCTGTTCGTGTTCAGCTTCTTCGACGGACTCGGTGGGATGGCCTTGGTCGCCGCGTGGTGGGGTGTGTGGGACATCATCGCCGGGTTGGTGGTGGCCGTCGTGTGGGCGCGGCACAGCACGGCGAACGCCGAGAACAGGGAGGTCACGGCATGAAGGTTCTGGTCACCGGCGGCAGCGGGTTCCTCGGCAGAGGGGTGGTGGCCGGACTCGCGGCTGCCGGGCACGAGGTGACGAGCGGCGACCTGCTGGTGCCGGACGACCCGGGCGCCCCCGGGGTGCGGCACGTGCGCCTCGACGTGACCGACGCCGCCGCCGTCTCCACCGCCGTTGCGGGGCACGACGCGGTGGTGCACCTGGCCTCGATCGTCGACCCCGACGGGATGGGGCGCCACGCCGCTTACCGGGTGGATGTCGACGGCTCCCGTCACGTCCTCGACGCCTGTGTAGAACACGGGGTCGGGCGGCTCGTCGTGTCCTCGTCGGGCGCGGCCTACGGCTACCACGCGGACAATCCGGTGCCCATCACCGAGGATCACCCGGTCCGCGGCACCAGCGCCTTCGCGTACAGCCACCACAAGGCGCTCGTCGAACACCTGCTCGCCGACGCCCGCCGGGAGCACCCGGAGCTGGAGCAGGTCGTGTTGCGCATCGGCACGATCCTGGGCGACGCCGTGGACAACCAGATCACCGCCCTGTTCCACCGGCGGCGGCTGCTGGCCGTGCGGGGGTCGGACTCGCCGTTCGTGTTCATCTGGGACACCGATCTGGTGGCGATCGTCGTGCGCGCGGTGGGTGACGGGCCGCCCGGCACGTTCAACGTGGCCGGCACCGGCACGCTGACCATCCACCAGATCGCGGCGCGGCTCGGCAAGCGCACCCTCGCGATCCCCGAGCCGGTGCTCAAGGCGGTCCTCGCCGTGGGAAGCGCACTGCGGGTCAGCCGCTACGGGCCCGAGCAGACCTGCTTCCTGCGCTACCGCCCGGTGCTGGACAACACCCGTCTGCGGACGGTCTTCGGCTACACGCCCGAGCTGACCAGCGCCGAGGCGTTCGACCGCTGGCTCGCGGGTCATCCCGACGCACGCGCGTGACGCCCCGCGTCGGGCGGCCGGCAGGGCAGAATGTCCGGGTGTCGACCATCGTGTTCCTCCACGCCCATCCCGACGACGAGACGTCCCAGACCGCGGGGATGATGGCGCTCGCCTCCCGCGCCGGGCACCGGGTGGTGACGGTGTTCGCCACCGACGGCGATCACGGTGAGCGCCCCGAGCACCTCGGACCCGACGGCGACCTGGTCGAGCACCGGCGAGGGGAGGCCCGTGCGGCGGCGGCGGTGCTGGGCGTGGCCCGGATCGACTGGCTGGGGTACCGGGATTCGGGGATGACCGGGTGGGAGCAGAACGATCACCCGCTGAGCCTCCACAGCGCCGACGTCGACGAGGCCGCCGCGCGGGTGGCGCGGATCTGCGACCGCGAGGACGCCGACGTCCTGGTGGGCTACGACCACCACGGGAACTACGGGCACCCCGACCACATCGCGGTCCACCGGATCGCCCGGCGCGCGGCGGAGCTGGCCGCGCGGCGCCCCCGCCTGATGGAGGCCACGACCAACCGGGACGCCCAGGTGGAGATGCTCAACAGCCCCGCCGCCGCCGAGTTCATGCAGGCTCTCGCGGCCGGCGGGATGGACCTCGACGCGGACCGCATCCGGCAGGCGATCCTCATCGGCGACGACGGACAACCGATCGGGGTCGCGGAGTCGGAGATCGCCTGGGCGATCGACCTGCCGGCGGACGTGATCGAGCTCAAGCGACGCGCGATGCAGTGCCACGCCAGTCAGACCAGCGACATCGGCATGATGCTGGCGTTCCCGCCGGACATCTACGCCGCGGCCTTCGGCACGGAGTACCTCATCGAGCCCGACGCGAGTGGGTCGGGAACGGACGTGCCGATGCGGCGCGGGTGGCCGTTCGGCTAGCTCAGGGCAGGTCGAGCGCGCGGACCCAGTCGCCGTGGCCGTGCGCCGTGGCCAGGGGGCGACCGTTGACGGCGACGACGAAGATGCCCTTGTGTCGACGGAGCGACTCCGGGACCTGCTCGGCGACGTCGGGCAGGAGGGTCACACCCTCGACCGAGATCCACACACAGTCCAGCTCGGTGACCCGGCGGACGAACTCGGCGCGGGCCGGCGGCTCGAGGTAGCCGAGCACCGCGGTGTGGAACACCACCGGTGTCGATCCCGCGGGACACGCGGCGACGGAGGCCTCCAGCTCCTCGACCAGGTCGCCGGCGATGATCTGCGGCGGGTCGGCGGCCGCGATGTCGAGCGCGGCGTCCAGGCGGGGCACGCGCTCGGCCTGCTGTCCGGGCCAGACCAGGCTGCGTAGCCAGTCGCGGGAATCCGGGTCGGCTGGATCGATGGGGGAGAGGTCGACGCCGCCCCGGTGGACGACCTCCGGCAACGCGCGGGGCAGCGGGACGCCGTCGCGCAGGTCGCAGTCCAGGACCGGGGGCGCCGCGGGAGAGTCGACGATTGCGGGCGTCAGCTCGCGGGTGACGCCGCCGTCGAGCGTGTACCGGTAGGCGTAGCGGTCCGGGTAGAGGCACAGGCCGGCGGAGGCGCCCATCTCCACCAGCGAGAGCGGTCCGGGCAGCAGGGACAGGAACGGCAGGAGCACCGCGCAGCGCTTGGCCTCGTTGGTCTGCGTGGAGTGCGTGAGCGCGATCTGTTCGATCCCCGGCCAGTGTTCGTGGACGAAGTCGCGGAAGGCCGGGTAGTCCTCGGTCTCGGGCGCACCGGCGTGACGGGCGGCGGCGAAGAACAGTGCCGGCTGACGCTTGATCCGGGGCAGCGAGGCGATGAGGTCGCTGGTGTCGGGGTCGTCCGCGATGCCCCGGGCCCAGGAGAGGTACACCGGGGTGCGTCCGCGGACCTCGAACTCGGCGAAGTCGGAGTAGCGGGCGGGGACGTCGTCGACGTGCGCGGAGTCCATGGTGCCCAGCGTCGCACACCCGTTGTCGGGAGGAGGGCTGGCCTGGCCACATCCCACCCGGTATGTTGGTGATGCATCAATAACCTCACGCCGATCTCTGGAGGCCCTCATGGCTGCCGACACCGACTTCACGCCCGCCAGGAACGCCTCGACCGACGGTGAGTTCGTCCGCGACGCCACCTACATCAACGATCGCGTGGTGGCGGACGTACCGGCCGGGTCGGAACCGGTGGGGGACAGGGTGGGCGAGATGCGGTGGCCGGTGGAGCCCGGCCGCTATCGACTCATGGCCGCCCGCGCCTGCCCGTGGGCCAGTCGCACCATCATCGTGCGCCGTCTCATGGGACTCGAGGGCGCCATCTCGATGGGCCTCGCGGGCCCCACGCACGACGTCAACTCCTGGGTCTTCGACCTCGACCCGGACGAGCGCGACCCGGAGACCGGTCTGCACCGTCTGCAGGAGGCCTACTTCAACCGGATCCCCGACTACCCGCGCGGCATCACGGTCCCCGCGCTGGTCGATCTGCCCACCAAGTCGGTGGTGACCAACGCCTATCAGAAGCTCAACTTCGATCTCCTCTCCGAGTGGACGGCCTTCCACCGCGAGGGCGCCCCGGACCTGTACCCGGCCGAGCACCGGGACGAGATCGACGAGCTGGACTCGTGGATCTACCCCACCGTGAACAACGGCGTGTACCGCTGCGGATTCGCGGCGGACCAGGACGCCTACGAGCAGGCGTACGACGAGCTGTGGGAATCGCTGGACCGGCTCGAGGAGCGGCTGTCCACGCGCCGCTACCTCGTCGGCGACACGATCACCGTCGCGGACATCCGGTTGTTCACCACACTGGTCCGCTTCGACGCGGTCTACCACGGCCATTTCAAGGCCAACCGCAACAAGATCTCCGAGATGCCCGCGCTGTGGGGCTACCTGCGGGACCTGTTCCAGACCCCCGGTTTCGGTGACACCTGCGACTTCCCGCAGATCAAGGAGCACTACTACGACGTCCACCGGGACGTGAACCCCACCGGTGTGGTCCCCAAGGGGCCGGACCTGTCCGGTCTGCTCACCCCGCACCACCGCGAGGAACTGGGCGGTCGACCGTTCGGCGACGGCACCGCACCCGGGCCCATCGAGGACCCGGCGGAACGCATCGCGGAAGGCCACGGCGCGGCCTGAGAGGGCGGTGAACGCCTAGACTCATCGCCTGTGACCCCAGCCCTCCCCGAACCCGGCCGCTACCGTCGTGGCGCCCGACAGTTCCTCATGTTCGGGATCGTGGGTGGCTCCGGCATGGTCGTGAACATGATCGTCACGGTCCTGATGAACAAGGCCAACGGCGGGACACAGAACGCCCAGGACATCCTCTTCCCGCTCGGGGGGACGGAGTTCAACTTCCGGTTCACCACGCTGGTGTGGATCGTGGCCTTCCTCGTGGCGAACGTCTACAACTTCCTGCTCAACCGGCACTGGACGTTCGGCAAGGGGCACAAGGCGCCGCCCTGGCAGGAGTTCTGGCCGTTCCTCGTGGTGGGGTCGGTGGCGGCGGCCGCGGGTATCTTCATCAAGCTCGCGTTCACCAACCCCACCAGCCCGTTCTACCTACCGGAGCCGCTGTTCCACGAGGACGCCGGGATCAGCTCCCGTGAGTACTGGAGTCAGCTGCTGACGATCCTCATCACGATGCCGATCAACTTCATCGTCAACAAGCTCTGGACGTTCCGGGCGGTGCGCAACCGTCATCACGCGCGTTCCACCACGGATGCGTCGGACGCGGCCGACGCGGTGGTCTAGGCCCCGCCGTGGAGTCCTCGCCGCTGGTCCTGTGGTTCGACCTGATGGGTGTGTTCTTCTTCGCCCTGTCCGGGAACCTGCTGGCGGCGCGGAAGGACATCGACATCACCGGTGGCCTCGTGCTGGGGCTTCTCGCCGGTCTCGGTGGCGGCATCATCCGTGACGTCCTGCTGGGGGTCACCCCGCTCGCGCTGTCGGAGCCGATCTATTTGGTCGCGCCCGTGGTCGCGGCGGCGGCCGTGTACCTGCTCGGTTCGCTCATCCACCGCGTGCAGACCCTGATCGTCGCGTTCGACGCCGCGGGCCTAGGGCTGTTCTGCACCTTCGGCACCGCGCGGGCGCTGGATCACGGGATGCCGGTCGCGTCGGCGCTGCTGCTCGGGGTGGTCACGGCGGTGGGCGGCGGGTTGCTGCGGGACGTGGTCGCCAACGAGATCCCCGCGGTGTTCAGCGGCTCCAACCTGTATGTCATCCCGGCGGCGACCGGTGCCGCCCTGACGGCCCTCGCCGTGGCCACCGACACCTGGGGGCCGATCGCCGCGACCGTGTTGTCCTTCCTCGTGTTCGCGTTCCGCATGGTCGCGTGGTGGCGACAGTGGCGTGTCCCGGCACCGGTGCGGAGCTGGACCGTGCGGGACCTCGACGTGCTGCGGCGCCGCGAGCGGTCGGTGTTCGGCCGGCCGCGCCGGGAGGGGAGCTCTGCCGGCGAGCGGGACGACGGCGAGCGGGACGACGGCGAGCGGGACGACAACGAGGGCCGCGACCGCGACGACGACGCTGATCCCGACGGCCTCCGAGACTTCCGGCCGGGCCGACGTCGGTAGGGTTGTCCGGTGCAGTACTACCTCAGCCTGCTGGGTTTCGCGGCGATCGATTCGCTCAACCTCCTGGCCTTCGCCGTCATCGCGGGCCTGTGGCTGACCTCTGCCGGACGCGGGGTCGCGTTCGCGCCGCGGGCCGCACGGTTCACCGGCGGCGCGTTCTGCGGCATCGTGCTGCTCTCGCTGATCTCGGTGTGGGTGATCGGCAACAACCAGGAGTTCGTCCGCAGCCTGTTCTACAACCTGTGGGCGATGGTCGCGCTCGGCGTGGTCGGCCTCGTCATCACGGTCATGGGGTTGCGGCAGCCCGCCGAGGCCAAGGAGGAGAGCGTCGAGGCGCCGCTGACGCAGAACATCCTGCAGAAGTTCGGGATCATGGCCACGGGTGTCGCCCTGGGCGTCATCCAGTCCGGGACGTCGGCGCCGTTCGCCGCGGGGATGGTGCTCATCTCCTTCGCCGAGACCCCGTGGTGGTCCAAGCTGCTGCAGATCCTGTTCTTCGCGATCATCGCGATCCTGCCCAGTGCCGGGTTGATCGTCGCCCTGGCGCGGGTCCGGTCGGGCGGGATCACCGCGGCCACCCGCCGGATCGACCGGTTCCTGTCGTACGGCCGCGTGGCCGGGCGAGTGCTCACCCTCGTGGTGGGGGTGGCGCTGCTGGTCCTGGCTCTGGTGCGGATCGTCCAGCTCACGGGCGTGCTGTCGTAGCGCGGTCCTAGGGTGGCGGGCGACCGCCACACGGGTGGTCCGATGAACCCGGGAGACCTCATGCAGACCCAGACCCAGGCACAGTCCCACGCACAGTCCCAGACCCAGGACGACGACTCCGCCGCCGCCCCGACCCCCGCCGATGCCGCGAACCCCACTGCCCCGACCGCCGGCACGGTGCTCTGCGAGGACGGGCTGAGGCGACCTCCCTGGGCGGCGCGGGACCCCCTGCTGCGGGAGTATTACGACACCGAGTGGGGCGTGCCCGTCCGGGACGAGGCCGGACTGTTCGAGCGGCTGGTCCTCGAGGGATTCCAGTCCGGGCTCAGCTGGGTGACGATCCTGCGCAAGCGCCCGGCCTTCCGGGAGGCGTTCGCGGGGTTCTCCCCGGACGCCGTCGCCGCCTTCACCGAGGACGACGTGGCCCGGCTCGTGGCCGACGAGCGGATCGTGCGCAACCGCCGGAAGATCGACGCCGCCATCGCCAATGCGCGTGCCGTGGTAGCCCTGCGGTCCGAGGGTGGGCTCGGGGAGCTGATCTGGTCGTACCGGCCGGAGACCACCCCGCAGCCGCGGACCGCGGACGAGGTACCCAGCCGCTCGCCGGAATCGGAGGCGCTCGCCAAGGAGCTCAAACGACGCGGATTCAGCTTCGTGGGACCGGTGACCGTCTTCGCGCTGATGGAGGCCATCGGGGTGGTCGACACCCACCTGGTGGATTCGCACCGTCGCGGATCCTCGGGCGTGTGGACCGGGGGCGCGACGACTCTGGAGGGCGCGGGCTGACCGGTCAGCCGGGTGGCCCCGGCAATGCGGGCAGTCCGGCGCGGGCGGGGAGGTCGGGGATCGGTGCGGACAGTGCGGCGGCGCCCTCGACCTGCCCGGTGGCGGGGCCGCCCACGCAGCCGGGGATCCCGCGCAGTGCCGCCATGCGCATCAGGGAGCGGTCGAGGGCCTGTCTGCTCAGGGCGCCATTGGCCAGTGCCTGTTCGACGGCGTCCAACGCCTCGCCGATCCCGGCCGTGGTGATCCACAGCGGGGAGTCCGCGCCGGCGATGAGCGACTCGGCGACCGCCCGGGGCAGCGGGAAGGCGTCGGTGACCGCGCGCATGCCGGACAGGTCGTCGGTGAAGATCGGTCCGTCGAACTGTTGCGCCCCGTAACCGTGGCCCTCCCGCAGGAGTCGGTACGCCGCCGGTGAGAGCGAGGCCGGACGGTCCACCCCGGTCAGTCCGGGCACCTGCTGGTGGCCCAGCATCATGCCGGCGCCGGGGGTCCCGGCGAGTTCGGCGAACGGGTGCAGGTCGTGGGGCACGAGCTGGTCCAGGGGTGGCACGGTCACCGACTGGTGGTGGCTGTCGCCGGAGGAGCGGCCGTGGCCGGGGAAGTGTTTGAAGACCGGGGCCACACCGGCGTCCTGCAGTCCGGTCGCGAACGCGCGGGCATAGCGCACCACGCGGGCCGGATCGGGGGAGAAGGAGCGGTCCCCGATCACGGCGCCGTCCGGTTGCGCGGACACGTCGACCGAGGGGGCGAAGTCGACGGTCACGCCCATCCCGCGCAGGAACTCGCCGCGCGCGCGGGCCGCCGACCGGACCTGCTCCGGACTCATGGTGGCCGCCATGACCCGGGCGGACGGCAGCGGGCCGGCGTAGGGGGCGATGCGGGACACGCGGCCGCCCTCCTCGTCGATCGCGACCAGCAGCGGGAGGGGAGAGTCCTGCTGGAGACGGGCGAGCGCGTCGCCCGAGACCACCTCGCCGACGACGCCGCCACCGAGGAAGATCCCCCCGATCTTGTGTTGCTCGACCGCCTGCCGGGCGTCTGCCATCGAACTCACGCCGACGGTGAACAGTTGCGCGATCCGCTCCCGCTGGCTCAGTGAATCCAGGGGCGACTCGCACGGCGGTGCAGGTGGCGGCGCCGGTGGCGCGGGCGGCGCAGCGCCAGCCGCTGTCGCTGCCGGGGTGGCCGCAGCGCTGACGGGGGCCGGGTCCACGGGTTCGTCGTCCGAGCACCCGCTCATCGCCAGTCCGGTGATGAGGACGGCGGCCATCACGCGGAGCCGGCGGGTGAGGGACACGGCCCCCAATGTATCCGGCCCGGCGGGTGAGCCGAATTCGAGCGGGG
>NZ_JAALDT010000437.1:0-2176 GCF_014144995.1 Dietzia sp. DQ11-71
CACGGAGCCGGCCTGCCACCGGTCCGCGAGGGTGGGGCGCAGGGGTCGGGCGAGCTGGGTCATGATGCCCCGGCCGCGCAGTTCGACGCTGCGGCCCAGCACCCAGCGTGCCGCCTCGGGGGCGTCGGCCCGGTGGATCGTGGCCGCCGAGGCAAGGACGTGCCCCTGCTCCATCTTGGCCAGCGTGGTGAGGCGGGCGGCCTCGTTGACCGGGTCGCCGATGACCGTGTACTCGAACCGCTTGGCATGGCCGATGTGTCCGGCGATGACGGTGCCGTAGGAGACGCCGATCCCCGCCGTGAGCGGGGCCAGCTCGGCGAGTCGGCTCTGCAGTGCACGCGCGGCCCGCAGCGCACGGCCGGCCTCGTTGTCCACCTCCAGCGGCGCCCCGAAGACCGCGAGCAGGGCGTCGCCCTGGAACTTGTTGATGTACCCGCCGTTGGTGTCGACGGACTCGACGGCGATCCGGAAGAAGTCGTTGAGCACGGAGACCACCTCGGCCGGCTCGTGGGCCGCCGCGAACTCCGTCGAACCGGTGAGGTCGACGAACAGCACCGCGACCTGGCGCTCCTGCCCGCCCAGTTCGGTGCCCCGCTCGAGCGCGTTGCGTGCGACGTCCTCGCCCACGTAGCGACCGAAGAGGTCCTGGATGGCCTCACGTTCCTGCAGGCCCGTGACCATCTCGTTGAACCCCTGGGCGAGCTGGCCGATCTCCGAGCTGTCATAGATCGTCACGCGGGTCTCGAGATCGCCCTGCTTGACGCGACTGACGCCCGCCTGCATCTCGCGCACCGGGTCGGCGATCGAGTCCGAGACCAGCCCCATGCCGATCGCGCCGGCGATCACGGCGACACTCGCCAGCACCGCGAGGGCGACGAGGATCAGACCGGGGTCGTCGCCGAACAGGCCGAACCAGTGTCCGGTGAGGATGAGCAGGATGCCCGCGATGGGGATGACCGTGGTCAGTGACCAGCCGAGGAAGATCCGGCGACGCACACCGGGGACATGGCGGCTCTCCGGCACCCCCCTGGACAGGGCGCGGACCGTGATCGGTCGCATGATCCGCTCGGCCTGCAGGTAGGAGATCAGGCAGGTGGTGCTGCCGCCGAGCAGGCTGGTCACCGCCACGATGAGAGCCAACCTGGGGGAGTGGCCCACGTTGACGGCGACGAACAGCAGCGTCCCGGTCACCCACATGGCGCCGGAGATGAGCGCCTGGTGGAACGGCAGGCGCAGGGTGCGCCGGCGGATCGCGCCGTCGAAGTCCGCCCCCGACCGGTCGACCCGCAACACGGGCAGGAGGAGCAGCGTCGAGGCGATGACGCCGCCGACGAAGGCCAACACGAGATAGCCGATGAACAGGTACTGGTTGAGGAAGCGGAACTGGTCGAGGTCGAGGAACCGGTCCATCGGCAGGACGAAGCGCAGGAACGAGAACACGAAGACCGCGCCGATGATGTTCGCCTGCACCATCGTCAGGGCATAGACGGGCCAGGGGGTGGCCCACAGCCACCTGAACAACCTGACCCATCGTTCCATCGGCCCAAGCCTAGTTCGCGCCGGTGATGCCGGGAACGCAGGTGTGTCGGTGGGCGGGGATAAGGTGGGGGCCATGCCCGGGGTGTTCGATCGGTTGGCCGGACAGGCCGACGTCGTGGCGGAGCTGACCGCTGCCGCCACGGCCGCTCGTGCCCGCGTGCCGGGGCAGGGGTGGGATGCCTCGGACGCCCGGATGGTCCACGCCTGGCTCTTCACCGGTCCTCCGGGCAGCGGCCGCAGCGTCGCGGCCATGGCGTTCGCCGCCGCCCTGCAGTGCGAGGACCCGGACGTGGTGGGCTGCGGGGAGTGCCGCGCGTGCCACACGGTGCTGGCCGGCACCCACGCGGACGTTCACCTGCTGGCCCCGCAGGGCGTCAACATCCTCCTCAAGGACGTCAAGGAGACCATCCACCGCGCGGCGAGCCGCCCCGGCACCGGGCGCTGGCAGATCGTGGTGGTCGAGGAGGCGGACAGGCTCACCGAGCAGTCCGGGAACGCCCTGCTCAAGGTGGTGGAGGAGCCGCCCAGTCGGACCGTGTTCCTCCTGTGCTCGCCGACCACCGACCCGATGGACATCATGGTGACCCTGCGTTCGCGCTCGCGGAACGTCGCGCTGCGTCAGCCGGACGCGGCGGCG
>NZ_JAALDT010000438.1:0-1553 GCF_014144995.1 Dietzia sp. DQ11-71
AGCGCGACCCGCCTCGCCCGGCGCCGCGCGCCGTGTCCCCGCGCGCCCGACCCGGTCCGCACCCCCGCCGTCACAGGTACTCCCTGATCCTCGGCGCGATGCCCACGACCACGGCGAACGCGGCCAGGGTGGACAGCGCGATGATGAGATCGGGCCCGTTGGAGGAGGTGCGGCGGGCGTTGTCGATGCGCGTACGCAGGGTGTCGCGGGCCTCCTCGATGGCGTCCTGCATGGACTCGTCGAACTCCTCGAACGCGGCCCCCGAGTCGCCCTCGCTCTGGCCGGAGGAGATGGTGATCGCGCCCTGGTAGTCGCCCTGTTGGTACAGGGAGTCGGCGCGGTTCTGGGCGGCCATCCAGGCGTCGAGCGCCTCGATCGCGTCCGTCACCGCCCCCTGCGAGTCGAGGTCGATGCGGCCGGTGGAGTCCTCGTCCTCCTCGTCGTCGAGGTAGACGGTCAGGGTGTCACGCACGTTGCCCAGGGTGGTCGCCCGCTCGGCCGCCGACCCTTCCGGATCGGTGCGCCGCACCAGGTTGAGCGTCTCCTGCGCGCGCACCTTCTGGGCGTTGATGCGCTGGCGGGTGAGCTCGTTCATCGGTGCCGCGCCCTCGGACAGGCCCTTGGCGTTGTCATTGGCCGCGAGGAACCCGGCGATCATCGTGAGCAGGAACGTCGCCACCATGAGCAGCGAGCCCAGGGCGAGCGCCGGGTTGAACCGCCGCCCGGTGAGTCGCCACAGCCACTGTTGCAACAGCAACAGCACCGCGATCGCCAGCCCCAGCAGGAAGAACGACCCCCATGGCGGCGACGACCACTCCCTGTCCGACTGTCCCACCGACGTGGACTGCCGGTCGTACAGGTCCGCGGCGGCGGGCAGGATTGTGTCCTGCATCAGCGTCGACGCCGACGCCAGATACGCCGAGCCGACCGGATTGGCCACGCGGTTGTTGGTGCGCGCCGTCTCCACCAGGCCGGTGTAGGTGGCCAGCTGGGCGTTGATGAGCGCGAGCTGTTCGATGGACTCGGTGTCGGTGCGGTCGAGGCCCTGGGAGGCGGCGATGATCGACGACGACGAGGTCGCGATCGCCTGGAGGTAGCGTTCGCGCAGTTCCGCAGGCTCGATACCGCCGGTGATGAACGCGGTGTTCGCCGCGGAGTCCGCGATCGTCAGGGAGCTGTACAACGTCTGCGAGGCGTTGGCGACGGGCTCGACCTCGGCCAGCAGCGTCTCGGTATAAACCTGCCGCTGGGTGATCGTCGAGGACGCCACGATCCCGCCCGTGAGCACCGTGATGATCGCGAGCAACGCGAAGACCGACATGCGGCCCGGCGTGGTGAGCACGTCGTTCCAGAAGCGGGCGGCGCGGCGACGGACCGGCCTGCGGGGTTGGAGGGTGGATGACGACTCGCCACCCGAGCCGGGCGTTGGTGTGAGCGTGGAGGCGGAGCCGGACCGGGAGCCGGAGGCCGACGTGGAGGCGGAGCCGGACCGGGAGCCGGAGGCGGCACCTGATGCGGGTGCGGCGCCGGCCCGGGGAGCGGCGTCGGCCGAG
>NZ_JAALDT010000439.1:0-6835 GCF_014144995.1 Dietzia sp. DQ11-71
GCTGCCGCAGGCCTTCCTCACGCCGCTGGTGGTGCGGGTGCGCCGCCGCAAGTGGGTGTTCGTCACGGGCGCGCTGGTGCAGGCGGCATCGGTGGCGGCAATGGCCGCGATCGCCGCCCTCGGGCACGGGACGGCAGCGGGCGTCGGCATCCTGGTCGCGCTCGTGGTGTTCTCGCTGGGCCGCTGCCTGTGTTCGATCGCGTCGAAGGACGTGCAGGGCCGCACCATCCCGTCGGGGGAGCGCGGCCAGATCATCGGGTTGGCCACGTCGGCGGCGGGGTTGGTCGCGATCACGCTCGGCCTGGCCATCCGGATCCTAGGCGGCGGCGACCTCGACAGCACCGAACTGGCGTTCCTGCTGGTGGCGGGCGCGGTGCTGTGGTTGCTCTCGGCGTCGACGTACTCCCGCGTGGTCGAGCCGGCCGGCGACGGGCGCGCCCGCCGGGGAGCGAAGGACCACGGCGCGACGGAGGATCACGGCGCGACGAAGGGCCACGGCGCGGCCACTGGCGGTGCGTCGGAGGAGTCGTCGACGTGGTTCGCGGACGCGGCGCGACTGTTCCGGGACGACGCCACGTTCCGCAAGTTCGTGACCGTCCGCGGCCTGCTGCTGGTGTCCTCGCTCAGCCCGCCGTTCATCGTGTCGATGTCGGTCGCCTCGGGCACCGGGGCGCTGGCCGGGTTGGGTGGGTTCATCCTCGCCTCGGGCGTGGCGTCCCTCATCGGGGGGCGAGTCTTCGGGCGGCTGGCCGACCGATCGAGCCGACTGCTCATGGCGGGCGCAGCCACGGCCGCGTCGGCGGTGGCGGTCGCGTTGGTGCTCGCGGTCTCGATCCCGGGCTTCGACGGCGGGTCGGCACTCGGGGCCACGGTGTTCGTCGGGGCCTACTTCCTGCTCACGCTGCTGCACTCCGGCGTCCGCGTCGGCCGCAAGACCTACGTGGTGGACGTGGCCGAGGGCGATCTCCGGACCACCTACGTGGCAGTGGGCAACACGGCCATGGGGATCATCCTGCTGGTGGTGGGCGGGATCAGCTCGGCGCTCGCGGTGCTGGGCGTGCAGTGGTCGCTGATCTTCCTCGCGGTGCTCGGGGTGATCGGCGCGGTGTCGGCGGTGACGATGCCCGAGGTCTCCCGCGGCGCGGCCCGCTAGATCTCAGACGCCCGGGTCGAATCCGCCGACGTCGTAGATCAGCTTCTGCACACCGTTGGGGTACGCCTCGCTCTCGACCAACTCCAGCTTCTGCCGGGGCTTGTCGGTCTCGCTCCACATGCGCTTGCCGGCGCCGAGGACGAACGGGAACACCAGCAGGTGATAACGGTCGATGAGCCCGGCGTCGGAGAGGGTCCGAGCCAGCGTCGCCGACCCGTGCACGAGGATCGGCGCCGGTTCGGCCTCCTTCACCGCGGCCACCTCGTCGAGCGTGCGCAGGATCGTCGTCGTCCCCCATCCCTCGACGAGGTCACTCTCGGCCAACGTCGTGGACACCACGTACTTGGGCATGGCGTTGTAGCGGGGGAACTCGTCGTCCATCTGCGGCCACACGGCGGAGAACGCCTGGTAACTGACGCGGCCGAGCATCATCGCGCCGGCCTCGTCCTGTTCGCGGGCCTTGATCGAGTAGACGTCCTCGTCGAAGTCGACCGCGAACGTCCAGCCGGTGTTGCGGTACCCGGGCTCGCCGCCGGGGGCCTCGACTACGCCATCGAGCGAGACGAAGGCGGTGTAGATCAATCGGCTCACGGGCGGGCTCCTCACGCGCGGGTCTGCCAGAGTACGCCCGCACGCGGCGCCTGAAAACGGTCACAATGGCGTCGAGGGCCGGCCGACCGGGGTCGGGACGACGACGAGGAGTGCCCATGCGCCACGACCAGACCACTCTCGCGGATTTCCGGGCGAGCCTGCTCGACGGGAGCGGGAAGGACTTGTCCGACTACGCCGGGCAGGTCGTCCTGGTGGTCAACACCGCGAGCAAGTGCGGGTTCACACCCCAGTACAAGGGGCTGCAGAAGCTGTACGAGGAGTTCCGCGACGAGGGCTTTGTAGTGCTCGGGTTCCCGTGTGACCAGTTCGCGCACCAGGAGCCGGGCTCCGACGAGGAGATCGGTGCGTTCTGCGAGCGCAACTTCGGCGTGGAGTTCCCGCTGTTCTCCAAGATCGAGGTCAACGGATCGAGCGCCCACCCGCTCTACGAGTGGCTCAAGTCCGAGAAGTCCGGGGTGCTGGGTGGGCGAATCAAATGGAACTTCACCAAGTTCCTCGTGGGTCGCGACGGCCACGTGATCGACAGGTTCGGACCCAACCGGAAGCCCGAGGACCTGCGCGAGGCGGTCGAGGCGGCACTGCGGGGGTAGCGACTCGCACGGCGTGAGTAACGATTTGAGCTGAGAACGGATTAAGCTTCGTAAGTCACTACTTACAACATTTGGAGCTTCATGTCCTTCGGACTCCGCCGCGCCGCGGCTGCGACCGCCGGCGCACTCGCCGTCGCCCTGACCCTCGGGTCGGCCACTCCCGCTTTCGCCCAGACCGCCAGCATCGACCCCTCGACGCTCATCGACCCGTCGGCGCTCGGCCAGGAGGACTTCGAGGCGATCATCGACGCCGTCGGCTCCGTGCCGATCGGCTCGGCCGCAGGGATTCTCGGATCGGTCGGCTCGGCCGACGTCCCACTCGGGGAAGGGTCCTCGGAAACCGTCGGCACGCCCACTCCGGTCGACGAGTCGATCACCAAGACGGAGTTTCGTGGAATCGAGCGCTACCGCGCCGATAAGGCCGGGAACGATCAGGCGTACGAGTACTGGACCATCGCCTCGAAGGCAATGCAGCGTGAGATCACCGTCGAGGTCGTCCCCTCGCGCGGCACGGGCGAGGCGCCCGTCCTCTACATGCTCGACGGCGTGGGTGCGCCGATCAGCAGCACCGGCTGGGCTCACCAGGCGTACATCGCTGATCGGATGGAGGACGAGAACGTTCACGTGGTGAACCCGGCGGGTGCCTACGCCTCGTACTACACCGACTGGGAGGAGATCGACCCGGTCTTGGGCAACAACAAGTGGGAGACGTTCCTCACCGAGGAACTGCCGGCGATCGTCGATGAGCGGCTCAACACGAATGACAAGGCAGCCGTCGGCGGCATCTCCATGGGCGCTCAGGCGGCCATGCATCTTGCGGCTACACACCCCGATGTCTACGACGCCGTGATGTCGTTCAGTGGCTTCTACTCGACCATGGACGCCCTGGGGTACCAGACCGTGCGGCTCTCCGTTGAGACTCGCGGTGGAGACGTCGAGAACATGTGGGGCCCGCACCGTAGCGCGCGGTGGGCGGAGAACGACACCATCTCTCACCCGGAGGGTCTGCGCGGCAAGGCTGTGTACTTCTCGGCCGGAAACGCCGAGATCGGTCCCGATGACGTCAAGCAGTACGGTGCCAACTACCAGGACCTGATAATCGGGTTGGTGCTGGAGATGGGCGTGTACGAGAACTCGAAGGCCTTCGAGAAGGCACTCGATCGTGCCGGGATCGAGCACAAGGTGGACTTCGCCGACACCGGCCTGCACAACTGGCCGAACTTCCTCAAGAACTTCGAGTCCGGATGGGACTACATCAAGCCCGCCTTGTACGGCGGAGACGTCGAGCCCGGAACGGGCACCCCGGGTGCATCCGGCTCAGCCGGATCCCTGGGCTCCTCCGGGTCCACCGGTTCCTGATCGACCTTCTCGAGAAGCGGTCCTGCGCTCCCACACCGGGGCGCGGGACCGCTTCTGTATCGCTCGGCCGCACCCACCTCGGCCACACTCACAATGAGGGGACCCCGATGAACACCCGCGTCCGTCGCCGCGCAACCGTCACCGCCACCGTCCTCGCGGCCATCCTGTCCCTGGGATTCGCCGCGCCCGCCTCTGCCCAGATCGGCGGCGATATCGACACCTCGTCCCTGGGACTCGAGGAGGTGGAGCTGATCGGGTCTGCGGCCGGTTCCCTTCCGCTGGGCTCGACACTCGGGTCGCTCGGGTCGGCCGGTTCCACCAACATCCCGCTCGGCGGCACCGGGTCATACGTGGAGCTTCCCAACCCGCCGCGACCGCGCGACGACTCGATCGACTCGGTCGAGCTCCGCGCCATCACCCAGCACGGAGAGTACGAGCACTGGCTCGTCACCTCCGCCGCCATGCAGCGCGAGATCGTGCTCGAGGTGCTCCCGTCCCGCGTGACGGACAAGGGGTCGGCGCCCGTGTTGTATCTCCTCGACGGGGTCGACTCGGTCGAAGGAAACTCGGGCTGGAAGCGGGCCGGAAACATGCCCGCGCGCATGGCCGAGGAGAACGTCCACCTGGTGACACCCACGGGAGGCCCCTCCTCGTACTGGTCCGACTGGCTGAGCGAGGACGAGGTCTTCGGCTACAACAAGTGGGAGACGTTCCTCACCGAGGAGCTGCCCGACCTCGTCGAGGCGGAACTGGCGACCCGGGGCACGAAGCACAACGGCAAGAACGGAATCGCCGGCGCGTCGATGGGTGCGCAGGCCGCAATGCACCTGGCGGCCACCTACCCGGAGCTGTACGACGGCGTCATGGCGCTCTCCGGCTACTACTCGACCACCGACGAGCTGGGCTACCAGTCGGTCCGTGGCTCGGTGGATGGGCGCGGCGGCGATTCCGCCAACATGTGGGGCCCGCGCGGAAGCGATCTGTGGAAGTACCACGACACGATCTCCCACCCGGAGGGTCTCGAGGGCACCGCGGTGTACTTCGCGACCGGGGGCACGGCGGTGTCCGAAGGGGATCTCCGGAACTACGGCGACGACTACTTCGCCATGCTGCAGGGCCTGGTGCTGGAAAAGGGGGTCATCGAGGGGGCCAGGAGCTTCTCCCGCGAACTCGACCGCCACGGCATCGCGCATCGCGTGGACTACGGCGACGAGGGCCTCCACGGGTGGCAGACGTTCGTCGACTACATCACGCCCGGTTGGAACCACATCAAGCCTGCGCTGCAGAACTGAGCGACGGCGGGAATCCCCCGCGCACGCCCGTCGAGAAGACAGTTCGGCACACCCGCCTCTCGCGCGACGTGTGCGGAACTGTCTTTTCGATGGAGTCGACGGAGTCGATGTGGCGGCTGGTCAGGCCGCGGCCAGCCGAAGGCGGTCGAGGTGCCGGGCGATCGCGTCGAGCGCGCGGTCGAGCACCGGCGCCTCCGGCAGGCACACGATGCGGAAGTGGTCGGGTTCGGGCCAGTTGAAGCCGGTGCCGTGGGTGACCAGCACGTGCTCGGAGCGAAGGAGGTCCAGGGCGAACTGCTCGTCGCTGGAGATGCCGAACATCTCGCGGTCGAGGCGCGGGAAGCAGTACAGCGCGCCCCGCGGCGCCACGCAGCTCACGCCGGGGATGGCGTTGAGGCGCTCGGCGGTCCGGGCCAGCTGCCGCTCGAGTCGGCCGTCCGGGTCCACCACGTCGTGGCCCCACGGTGAGTCCTCGGCCAGGGCGACGGGGATCGCGTGCTGCGCGGGGACGCCGGGGCAGACCCGCATGTTGGACAACAGGGTCAGTCCCTCCAGTAGGTCGGTGGCGTCGGCGATCGGGCCGGTCGCGACCACCCAGCCGGCCCGGTAGCCGCACACCCTGTACGCCTTGGACAGCCCGCCGAAGGTCAGGCACAGTACGTCGTCGCCGGCCGCCCACGCGGCGTGGTGGTGGCGGGCGTCGCCGAAGAGGACCTTCTCGTAGATCTCGTCGGACAGCAGGACGAGCCCGTGGCGGCGCGCGATGTCGGCCATCCCCCGGACGGTGTCCTCGCTGTACACCGCGCCCGTGGGGTTGTTGGGGTTGATCATCACCAGGGCGGTGGTGCGTGGGGTGACCCTGGATTCGATGTCCTCCAGCGACGGGTTCCAGCCGTCGGTCTCGTCGGCGAGGTAGTGTACGGGCACGCCTCCGGTGAGGTTCACGGCGCCCGTCCAGGTCGGGTAGTCGGGGGCGGGGACCAGGATCTCGTCGCCGGGGTCGACCATGGCCTGCAGGACCAGCGTGATGAGTTCGCTCACGCCGTTGCCGAGGAAGACGTTCTCGGTCGAGACGCCACCGATCCCGTGTCGGCGGTAGTAGTCCGCCACGGCCTCGCGGGCGGTGGGGATGCCGCGGGAGTCGGAGTAGGCCTGCCCGGCGGCGAGTCCCGCCGCCACCGCGTCGACGAGCTCCGGCCGGGCGGTGAGCCCGAAGGGGTGCATGTTGCCCAGGTTGAGCCGCAGGATGTCGTGCCCCTCGGCCTCGAGGCGCATCGCCTCGGTGAGGATCGGGCCACGCACGTCGTAGCGTACGTCGCGGAGTCGTCGGGACTGGCGGTAGGTCGTCATGGAACCCATCCCACCCCGAAAGTGGCGCCCCCGGGAGGTCCATTTTGCGCAGATGCGTGAGACCACTTTGCGGTGTCGTGGCCTACGCTCACCCCATGGCCCGTACCGCACGCCCCGGATCCCTGGTGGTGGGGCGGGTGTCGGGGGCTGCGGAGCTGGCGGACGCGATCATCGACCTGGTCGCCGGCGGATCCGTGGCCGACGGCGACCGGCTGCCCTCCACGCGCGCGCTCGCCGAGCAGACCGGACTCTCCCGCGGGACCGTGGTTCGCGCGTTCGATGAACTGTCGGCGGCCGGCTTCGTCGTCTCCACCCAGGGGTCGGGGACCCGGGTCGTCGCCGGAGCCGGTCAGGCTGCACGGGCCGGGGCGCGGACGCGCGGAGTCAGCCGAACCTCGTCGTCGTCGCCACTCATGCGGCAGGGCGCCCGCACCTCGTCACCGGAGGTTCCGGCGGCGACCACTGCGCCACCCGCGCCC
>NZ_JAALDT010000043.1:0-2864 GCF_014144995.1 Dietzia sp. DQ11-71
CTCGCGGTCCGCGGGGGCGTCGGGACGCGGGGCGCCCGAGAAGGTGAACTTCGCGTCCTCGGTCTTGTCGGACTCACCGTCCCAGCCCTCGACGTCGACCGTGACCAGCTCGCCGGCCGCGACCTCGCCGAAGAGGATCTTCTCCGAGAGCGTGTCCTCGATCTCGCGCTGGATGGTGCGACGCAGCGGCCGCGCACCCAGGACCGGGTCGAAGCCCCGCTTGGCCAGCAGCTGCTTGGCCCGATCGGTGACCTCGATGGTCATGTCCTTGGCCTTGAGCGCCACGCCCACACGGCTGACCATGAGGTCGACCATCTGGACGATCTGCTCCTGCGTGAGCTGGTGGAACACGACGATCTCGTCGATACGGTTGAGGAACTCCGGGCGGAAGTGCTTCTTCAGCTCGTCGTTGACCTTCTGCTTCATCCGCTCGTAGGCGTCCTCGGTGTTGTCGGAGGACTGGAAGCCCATCCCGACGGCCTTGGAGATGTCCCTGGTCCCGAGGTTCGAGGTGAAGATCAGCACGGTGTTCTTGAAGTCCACC
The DNA here is from genome assembly GCF_014144995.1 of Dietzia sp. DQ11-71. Taxonomy (NCBI): domain Bacteria; kingdom Bacillati; phylum Actinomycetota; class Actinomycetes; order Mycobacteriales; family Dietziaceae; genus Dietzia; species Dietzia sp. DQ11-71. Next base: position 545 of record NZ_JAALDT010000043.1, read on the forward strand.
ATGCGTCCCTGACCGTCGGTGAGACGGCCGTCCTCCAGCACCTGGAGAAGGGTGTTGTAGATCTCGGAGTGGGCCTTCTCGATCTCGTCGAACAGGACCACCGAGAACGGCTTGCGCCGCACCTTCTCCGTGAGCTGGCCACCCTCCTCGTAACCGACGTACCCGGGGGGCGCGCCGAAGAGCCGCGAGGCGGTGAAGCGGTCGTGGTACTCACCCATGTCGATCTGGATGAGCGCGTCGTCCTCGCCGAACAGGAAGTTCGCCAGGGCCTTGGACAGCTCCGTCTTACCGACACCGGACGGGCCGGCGAAGATGAACGAGCCCGAGGGACGCTTGGGATCCTTGAGCCCCGCACGCGTGCGGCGGATCGCCCGCGAGACCGCCTTGATGGCGTCCTCCTGGCCGATGATCCGCTTGTGCAGTTCGTCCTCCATGCGGAGCAGACGGGTGGTCTCCTCCTCGGTGAGCTTGAAGACGGGGATACCGGTCCAGTTGCCCAGGATCTCGGCGATCTGCTCCTCGTCGACCACGGCGGCCACGTCCATGTCGCCCGCGCGCCACTGCTTCTCGCGCTCGGCACGCTCGGCGATGAGCTTCTTCTCCGTGTCCCGCAGCCCGGCGGCCTTCTCGAAGTCCTGCGCGTCGATCGCGGACTCCTTCTCACGGCGCGCGTCGGCGATCTTCTCGTCGAACTCGCGCAGGTCCGGCGGAGCGGTCATCCGCTTGATGCGCATGCGGGCACCGGCCTCGTCGATGAGGTCGATGGCCTTGTCCGGCAGGAAGCGGTCGTTGATGTAGCGATCCGCCAGCTGGGCCGCCGCGGCCAGGGCCGAATCGGTGATGGTGACCCGGTGGTGGGCCTCGTAGCGGTCCCGGAGCCCCTTGAGGATCTCGATGGACAGCTCGACGCTCGGCTCGGGCACCTGCACCGGCTGGAAACGACGCTCGAGCGCCGCGTCCTTCTCGATGTGCTTGCGGTACTCCTCGAGCGTGGTGGCACCGATGGTCTGCAGCTCACCGCGGGCCAGCTTGGGCTTGAGGATCGACGCCGCGTCGATCGCGCCCTCGGCGGCACCGGCCCCGACGAGGGTGTGGATCTCGTCGATGAACAGGATGATGTCGCCGCGCTGGTTGATCTCCTTGAGGACCTTCTTCAGGCGTTCCTCGAAGTCACCGCGGTACCGGGACCCGGCCACGAGCGAGCCGAGGTCCAGCGAGTACAGCTGCTTGTCCTTGAGGGTCTCGGGGACCTCGTTGTTGACGATGGCCTGCGCCAGGCCCTCGACGACGGCGGTCTTGCCCACGCCGGGCTCACCGATGAGCACCGGGTTGTTCTTGGTGCGCCGGGAGAGCACCTGCATGATGCGCTCCACCTCCTTGGCGCGACCGACGACCGGGTCGAGCTTGCCCTCCATGGCGGCCTGGGTGAGGTTGCGACCGAACTGGTCCAGGACCGTCGACGACGACGGGGTCCCGGCCTCGCGACCACCGGAGCCCGCGGGCGTGCCCGAGGCCTCGGCCTCCTTGCCCTGGTACCCGGACAGCAGCTGGATGACCTGCTGGCGCACCCGCGTGAGGTCCGCGCCGAGCTTGACCAGCACCTGGGCGGCGACGCCCTCGCCCTCACGGATGAGGCCGAGCAGGATGTGCTCGGTGCCGATGTAGTTGTGGCCGAGCTGCAGCGCCTCGCGCAGGCTCAGCTCCAGGACCTTCTTGGCCCGCGGCGTGAACGGGATGTGCCCGCTGGGCGCCTGCTGGCCCTGGCCGATGATCTCCTCGACCTGACTCCGCACCGCTTCCAGCGAGATCCCGAGGGACTCGAGGGCCTTGGCGGCCACTCCCTCGCCCTCATGGATGAGACCCAGCAGGATGTGCTCGGTGCCGATGTAATTGTGGTTGAGCATCCTGGCCTCTTCCTGGGCCAGGACGACGACGCGACGCGCGCGGTCGGTAAACCGTTCGAACATCGTGCTACCTCACATTCCTCGGTTTTTCACCACTGTAGTGGCCGGTTCTGACGCTCTGCACCGCAGGAGCAGCACGAGGCCCGTCACCAGTGTTCAACGCGGCAGGTCGGGGAACGATTGCATGATCGTGTACGCCGTCAGCGAACGCCCCGCAACGGGCCGGATCCCCGGCCACTAGGGTCGTCGCCATGAGCTACGCGATCGGCGGCCGGGCGCCGTGAGCGCGTTCGATCTCGACCGCATCGGCCGCGGGCTGCCGTTCACCCGCGCCCTGCCCGCCCTGCTGGACGCCCTCGCCACGGCGGGCACCGCGGTGGTCCAGGCACCGCCCGGCACCGGCAAGACGACACTCG
>NZ_JAALDT010000440.1:0-1165 GCF_014144995.1 Dietzia sp. DQ11-71
CGTGGACGTACGCGAACTGTCACCGACCCTGCTGGAGGTGGACCTCACCGAGTACCCGCCGGGGGCCGACCCGGTGCTGATCCGGCAGCGCGTCCGCGTGGCCGAGAACCCCGGCGGCACGTGGGGGATCGTCTCCATCACCCCGGCCGGCTGAGCTCCGCCGCTCACGGCCCGGTGTCGAGGAACTCCGGTCCCGGGGTCCGCCCGGAGGCCACCGCGTCGAAGAACCCGGTCGTCGTGGGGCCCCACACGAGGTAGGAGCCCACGGACCCGGAGGCCATCCCGTCGTGGGGCGCGGTCACGGTGAGCGGGTCACCACTGAGTCGACGCATCACCATGGCGAGGTTCCAGATGTGGTCGCCGGTGTCCACGGTGACCGCCTCCGACGCTGAGTTCACCAGCGGCACGGCCGTGAACGGATTGAGCAGGTTCCCGGGCGAGAGCGTCTTGCGCATGAGCGCACCGAGGAACTGTCGCTGGTTGCGGACGCGCTGCAGGTCCTGCTCGGCGAAGCCGTAGCGGGTGCGCACGAAGCCCAGCGCCTGCGGGCCGGCGAGCGTCTGACACCCGGCGGCGAGGTCGAGTCCGGCGAGCGGGTCGTTGATCGGCTCGTCGAGGCAGATGTCCACGCCGCCGACCGCGTCGACGATCCCGGCGAAGCCACCGAATCCGATCTCCGCGTAGTGGTCGATCCGCACCCCGGACTGCTGTTCCAGGGTCTGCGCCAACAGGGGTGGACCGCCGAAGGTGTAGGCCGCGTTGAGCTTGTTCTCGCCGTAACCGGGGATGTCGACCAGCAGGTCACGGGGTAGGGAGATGAGCATCGTCCGGTCCCCGCCGCGGGGGGTGTAGACGAGCATCATCGTGTCGGTGCGCTTGCCGCCGGCGTCCGACTCGGACCCGGTCGACAACTGGGCCTGCTGCTCGGCGGTCAATCCCTCGCGGGAGTCGGTGCCCACCAGCAGGGTGACGGTGCCGGGCGTGTTGCCGCCTCGCCCCGGGTAGTCGGTCAGCGCGTCGATCCGCTGCAGTTTCGAATCCGCCCACAGCACGCTCACCACCCCGAGCGTGAGCACGACGACCAGCACCAGTCCGAGGATCCGCAGGGGCCCGATCCGGCGCCGCGGGGTGCGGCGGCTGCGGGGGCCGCGCGGCGTCCCCGCCG
>NZ_JAALDT010000441.1:0-1323 GCF_014144995.1 Dietzia sp. DQ11-71
GGCTGGCGCCGTCCGAGAGGATCTCGGCCGCGCGGTCCAGCGCCACGGACACGACCGACGCGCCGGCCGAGTCGATGCCGGTCTCGGTGTGCACGCGCTTGCCCACGTGCAGCGCCTGCTGGGCGAGCCGGTGCAGGGTGGTGCCGGCCGCGCCGATCTCGGACGCCGACTGGTAGGCGGTGCGGATCTGGCCGATGATCTGCTGCTCGCCCACGACCATCGAGTCCAGCCCCGAGGCCACGGAGAACAGGTGCTCGGCGGCGGACTCGGAGTAGCGCACGTACAGGTGGCGGCTCAGTTCGTCGGCGCCCAGGCCGGAGTGGCGCGAGAGCAGGGTCACGACGTCGTCGAGCGCCGGGTGGAACGCGTCCACGGCGGAGTAGACCTCGACGCGGTTGCAGGTGGTGACGATCATCGCCTCGTCGACGTTCTCGCCGGCGATGAGCTCCTCGGTGAGCCCGTCGCGCTCGGACTCGGAGACGGCGACCGCCTCGAGCAGGGACACCGGCGCGCTGTGGTGGGACAGCCCCACCAGGAGAATGCTCACAGCCGACCCCCGGACGCCAGGGCCTCGGGGGCCCATGCCAGAATGGATGCCAACTCGTCAACTCGGCGAGGAGACGGTCGGAGAACAGACGGGGCCCCGCAGGACGAACTCGCGGAACGCTGGTCCACAGTCGGTCGTCTCCCGTCGGTGTGCACGGCTGCGTACAAGGCGCTCCCATGGCGGAAACACCCTGCCGGGACGGCCGTGGCCTCAAGCCTGCGTACGACCCGTAACGGGCTCCACCGTAACCCGCCTGACACCCCGGGACAAAACCGTGACAGGGGCAGATGCTATATCCGGCCGCCCTCCCGCGGGCACCGTCAACAGCACGGACCGCAGTACGGTGGCATCCGTGCCCCCTCGCCGCAGGTCCTCGTCGACCATGTCCGCCGCGACCCGCGCCCGATACGCGAAGCGTCGTCAGCGGCGTCTGTCCCACGTCGACAACGACCTCACCGCCCCGCAGTGGGCCCGGATCCTCGACGCGTGGAAAGCCTGCGCCTACTGCTCCGCGACTGGGCCCGCGCTGCAGAAGGACTGCGTCCAGCCCATCTCACGCGGCGGGCGCTACACCCTGGAGAACGTGGTCCCGGCCTGCGCGTCGTGCAACGCGAGCAAGCACAACAGCGAGGTCACCGGGTGGCTGCGGCGCAAGAAGCTCGACGAGGGCGCGTTCCTGCTCCGGCACGCGACCATCCTGCGGGACCTGCGCGACGCGCCGCGGGAGGAGTGACCGCCCACCGTCGCGGCCGCCGCCGCGCGCACCCCCCGGCACC
>NZ_JAALDT010000442.1:0-1307 GCF_014144995.1 Dietzia sp. DQ11-71
CTGCTGGTCGACGAGCGGTTCCCGGAGCTGTTCGCCCGGGCGCTGCGCGCGGCCGACCCCGACTTCCGTGAACTGTTCCCCCGCGACGCCACGCCGGTACTCAGGGACTTCGCGCGGGCGATGCGGTGGGCGTTCGAGACCACCGAGTACGCGCGCGGTGACCGGGCCAAGGTCGAGGAGGTCGTCGAGTTCGCCCGCCACCTGGGCGCCGATCACCGCAAACTCGAACTGACGCCCGGGCATCACAGGCGCTTCGGGGAGGCGCTGGCCCACACCCTGCGACACCTCGCCGGCCGCGCCTGGGACGACCGGCTGGAGACCACCCTGGGCACCGCCTACCGGGTGCTCTCGACCGCCCTGCAACAGGGCGCGGCCGTCGACGAGGGCCCCGCGCGCGTCGGCGCGACCGTGGTGGAGATCCTGCGACCCACCCGGGACGTGGTGGTGGTGCGGCTCATCAGCGACGTGATGGTCGACTACCACCCGGGGCAGTACCTCAGCGTGCTCACGCCCTACGCGCCCGGTGTCTGGCGGCGGCTCAGCCCGTCGATCCCGTCCAACCCGGCCGGGCAGATCGAGTTCCACGTCCGCGACGTGCCCGGCGGCGCGCTCAGCGGCTCACTGGTCCGGAGCGTCGGCGTCGGTGACCGCTGGGTCCTCGCCCGTCCCCTGGGGATGCTCGCGGTCGACCGGTCCGAGCCGACCCGGGACGTGCTCATGATCGCCGGCGGCACCGGGATCGCGCCCCTGCGGTGCCTGCTGCTGGACATGATGCGCCACGCCGACAACCCGCGCGTCCACCTGTTCTACGGGGCCCGCTTCCCCGGCGATCTCTACGACCTGCCGACGTTGGTCGACCTCGCCGCCACCGCCCCGTGGTTGACGATCCAGCCCGTCGCCGAGGAGGACGAGGATCCCTGGTGGGCCGGCCCCCGGCAGGACCTGCCCCGCACCCTGCACCGTCGGCAGACCGGGACCCTGGTCCGGGCGGTCACGCAGTGGGGATCGTGGGCCGACCGGCAGGTCATCGTCTCCGGATCACCCGAGATGCTGCGCGCGACGGTCCGCGGTCTCGTCGCGGCGGGCACCCCGCGGGAGAACATCAGCTTCGACCGCCCCTGACAATCCCGCCGCGCGGCGCGGCCACCCACGTCGCCATCGTCGCCAGCGTCGCCATCGAGAAGACAGTTCCGCACACGACGGCCGAGAGCGGGTGTGCGGAACTGTCTTCTCGATGCGGAAACGCGCCGCGGCGGCCGGATCAGCGCGCCGCCGCGACGGTGTCGGCGTCCTCGCCGGCGCCGGGC
>NZ_JAALDT010000443.1:0-1710 GCF_014144995.1 Dietzia sp. DQ11-71
CGCCGCCACCGCCGCCGTCGCGGTCGCGGTGGTGACCGCGTCGCGCCGGTCCCAGGTGGGGGAGCGAGCCACGTCCGGTTCGGTGAGACCCTGCAGGACGTCGTCGAAGAGCGGCGCCGGCGTGGGGACGGGGCGGTGGTCGAGGACGAGGATCTCCCCGTCGTGCACCCGCTGCTGCGCGAGCGTCTCCGAGACCGCCAGGGGCCCGCCGGCGAGTCGGGAGAGCTGCCAGGACCCGCCGGTGTCACCGCCCATCCGGGCGTCGACATCGACGCCGGAGGCCGGACCGGCGACCGCGCGGATGTGCTCCCGGATCAGGTCCACGACCTCCGGGATCACCGCGACCAATGCGAGGTGGGCGGGCAGACTCAGGTCCACCCGGGTGGAACGGCACACGATCGACACCCGACGCTGGTCCAGGGGATCGACGCCCGCCGCGACCTCCCGGATCCCACTACGTTGCGACACTCCAGATCCTCCCGATCCCGCCCGGATGGTGTCCCCGCCAGGACGTGTACTGCCCTAACATCGCCTTCCGATACGCCGATATTGTCGGGTCGGACGGGCGCTCGTGGGGACGCCATCTCCCGGCGGCGGGGTCACACCCGGCGGGAGCGAAGGGATCGATCACTGGTGACGTGCACGGGTGACGTTCATGGGTGATGTGGTGTTCACCCGCGCGGAGAAGCTCGACGCGCCGCCGATGCCCGGTGGGGAGCTGGCGCTGCAGGCGCCGCCCGCCCTGCCCCGGCCCACGCCCCGGCCCCTCGTCCAGATCATCCTGCCGATCGTGCTGGTGGTGGCCGTGGGCGGGATGGTCGTGGTGATGATGCGGACCGGCATGATGCGCAATCCCATGTTCATGCTCTTCCCGGTGATGATGGCGGTCTCCGCCGTCGGCATGCTCGCGGGGACTCTGAGCGGCGGTAACAAGACCGCCGAGACCGACGAACTGCGGAAGGACTACCTGCGCTATCTCGGCCAGACCCGCGACACCGTGCGCGCGACCGCATCCGCCCAGCGCGCCGCCGCCCTGTGGCGTCACCCGGATCCGGTGGAGCTGCCCGCGTTGGTGGGCACGCCCCGGATGTGGGAACGCGACGAGTCGGATCCCGAGGACCTCACCATCCGGGTGGGCCCGGGCCGTCAGGCACTGGCGACCCGGGTGGACGCGCCCGACACCGGCCCGGTCGACGACCTGGAGCCGGTCTCGGTGGTGAGCATGCGCCGCTTCGTCCGCGTGCACTCGGTGGTCGACGACCTGCCCGTGGCGCTGGAGCTGCGCGCGTTCGCCGCGCTGTCGCTCGACGGTGAGGTGGAGGTGGTGCGTTCCGCGGTACGCGCGATGATCGCCGGGCTCGTCGTGGCCCACGGGCCCGACAGGGTCCGGGTCGCGGTGGCCGCGAGCGAGGGCGACGCCCGTCAGGCCTGGGAGTGGCTCAAATGGCTCCCGCACCACGAACACCCCGACTACACCGACGGCGGTGGTCGGGTCCGGCTCACCGAGTTCTCTCTCGCCGGGGCGGAGTCGATGCTGGGAACGGGCATCTCCGACCGTTCGGCGTTCTCACCGAGTGCCCCGGTCGTGCCGGGACGGGCGCACCTCGTCGTCGTCGTCGACGGTGTGGGCGTCACCGGCGCGGAACGTCTCCTGGCGGAGGACGGACTGGACGGGGTCACGGTGCTCGAGGTCTCCGGCAGCCGCGCGGG
>NZ_JAALDT010000444.1:0-1484 GCF_014144995.1 Dietzia sp. DQ11-71
GTCGTCATGTCACTGCCCGAACGCGTGCGGGTGCAGCTCACGGGCGATGGTCTCGGTGGAGGTCGTCATCCGCGAGCTCTCGAAGAAGTCGGACAGCGGGACCACCACGATGCGGTTCTCACGGATCGCCGGCGTCGTGGACATGATGGGCTGCGCGCGCAGGTAGGCGATCTTGTCCTCCGCGCTCGTGGCGCCGTAGTCGAGTACCACGATCGCCTCGGGCTGACGCTCGCCCAGGATCTCCCATGTGGACGTGAGATAGGGGCGGTCGCCCTCGGAGAAGATGTTGTCCGCGCCCGCGTACTCGCCGATCAGTTGTCCGATGCCCACGCCGCCGATCGTCGTCGGTTCTGATTCGCCGCCGTCGTAGAAGAACGTGGGGGTGCCGGTGACACCCGACGCATCGAGTGTCTCTCGGACCTCCCTCATCTCGCCGGTGATCCGGTCCGTCAGGTCCCGTGCCCCCGGCTCGACGTCGAGGATCCGGCCGAGCTGGGAGAAGTCGGTCTCGAGCATCGACAGGTCACCGAAGCCTTCTCCGCAGTACTCGGAGAAAAGGAAGGTGTTGATCCCCGCGGCCTCGAGGGCGTCGCGGCTGCGGCCTTCCTTGTCGTCGAAGGCGCTGCGCATCCCGGCCACCACGAGATCCGGCTCGAGGTCCACGATCTGCTCCCAGGTGGGGTACTCCTCCGAGAGGGACGGAATGGCCTCGAACTGCTCGGCGACCTCCGGCAGGACATCGTCCTGCTCGCCGTAGCCCATGCCGACGATCCGGTCGCCGGCCCCCATCTGGATGAGGGTCTCGGTGACGTGGTCATTCATCGAGATGATGCGCCGGGGCGCAGCGGTGTAGGTGGTCTCGCGCTCGCAGTTGGTGACGGTCACAGGGTCGGCGAACGACTCGACCGGGCCGCCTTCCGCGAGCGCCTCGCCGCGGGAGCAGCCGGTGAGGGCGACCCCCGCGACGAGGAGGGTGGCGAGCGTGATTCTGGGGTGGCGACGGAACATGATCAGTCCTCGGATCGTGTCGTGCGGTCGACGACACGTGAGACCCGCAGGAGGGTAGGAGTCGACGACGACACCACGTCACCTGACAGGACCCCGGATCGCAGACCTCGGCGATGTACTCGGAGTCGCGAACATCCGGGCAGGTAATCGGGCTCGCGGTCACGAAAGTGGCCACACACCGTTGCGGGTCAGCGCCGGATTCCCACCGGTCTTCCCCTGCTCGTTCCGGATGTCAGCAGTACGCCCTCAGGATAGGCACACCGCGTCCGCGTGCGGTGCAGGTACCCCGGCTCAGCGGAGCCGACCACCCGCGCTTCGTGGCCCGGCGACGCCCGAGGACGGCGCGACGCACGACCACACCCAGCACGGCCAGCGCGGCGATGGCCAGCTGGACGCGGTCGTGCAGCAGCACCGCGCGGCGGATGTCGTCGGCACGGACCGACCGGCCGTCACCGAGGACCGCCCGGTCCTCCATC
>NZ_JAALDT010000445.1:0-8680 GCF_014144995.1 Dietzia sp. DQ11-71
CACGTCCGGCGACCCCGACCCCGGCGCCGATCCCGCTCCGGTCGGCGCGGCCGGTGGAACGAGTGGCTACCCGGTGGCCGGGTCGCAGGAGGTCAGGAGGCGTCCGGCCCGGTGACCACGGGCCGTCCGCTCGCGGCCCAGGCCTTGGTCCCTCCGTCGACGCTGACGGCGGGGATGCCCCGGGCCTCCAGCGTCCGGCAGGCGGACTTGCTGCGATTGCCGGACGCGCAGATCACGAAGACGGTGGCCCCCTCCGGCGCGATGTCCGGGGCGGAGGCGACATCGCCCAGGGGGATCAGGCGCGCGCCCGGGACGTGGCCCGCGACGTACTCGTGGGATTCGCGGACGTCGATGAGCGGGGCGCCCTACTGGTGGTGGGAGGCGAACGTGTCTATGTCAGTCGTGGAAACCATGCCCGGAATATACCCCAGGGGGTACCGAGTCCGCCAGGGGTGCGATGGAGTCAGTCGCGGATGCGCTCGGGGTGGGTGTAGACGGTGGCGCGGTCGACCCGGCTGAAGGCGGCCAGGGTCACGCCGGTCTCGGCGGCGAGGTCCACCGCCAGCGACGACGGCGCGCTCACCGCGGACAGGAGCGGGATCCCCGCCATCGACGCCTTCTGCACGAGTTCGAACGAGGCCCGGCCGGAGACCTGCAGGATGGTCCCGCGCAGCGGCAATCGCCCCTCGCGCAACGCCCAGCCGACCACCTTGTCCACGGCGTTGTGCCGTCCCACGTCCTCACGCAGGCACAGCAGTTCGCCGGTGGGAGTGAACAACCCCGCCGCGTGGACGCCCCCCGTCTTGTCGAAGACCCGCTGGTGCTCGCGGAGCCGGTCGGGCAGGGACAGCAGGACCGCGGGATCGATGAGCGGCTCCGCCGGCTCGGCCGGGAAGTGGGTCGAGCGCCGGACCTCGTCGATCGAGTCCACGCCGCACACGCCGCAGGCGCTGCTCATGGTGGACGCCCGCGCGGAGCGGGGCTCCGGGATGTCCGGTGACAGGGTCACGGTGAGGGTGTTGTAGTCCTGTTCGGTCCGTCCGCTGACGGTGGTGCAGTAGCAGATCTCGGGCAGGTGCTCGCGGTTCCAGACGGCCCCCTCGGAGACCAGGTGCCCCGCCGCGAGGTCCATGTCGTCGCCCGGCGTCCGCATGGTCACGACGAACGGCTGGCCGCCGACCCTGATCTCGAGTGGTTCCTCGACGGCGAGCGTCGCCACCTCTCGCCTGACGTCACCCGCGGCGAGGATCCTGCGCGCCGGGTGACGAGCCGTCCGCCGTCCCATAGTCGCGCAGCCTAGCGCCGTCCGGGCCGGTGCGTAGGAGCAGGAGGGCGGCGAGCCCCACCGCGGCCAACCAGGTCAGCGGGTAGGCGTTGGTGATCACGGTGTAGATGACCGGCGGGATGTCGCCGCCGAGCATGAACAGGCCCATCGCCACCCAGCGGTCGTCCGGGAAGTTCGGGTCGGGGAAGCTCTGCACCCAGTTCGCGGTGGCCGCCCAGAGCAGCGCCGGCAGCAGCCAGAGATACCAGCGCCGGGCGCCGATCGCGTAGTGCACGGTCAGCACGAGTAGCGGGACGAACCACACCCAGTGGTGGCCCCAGGAGAACGGCGAGACCATGGTCATCGTCAGTCCGGCCAACGTCAGGGCGAGGAGCTGGTGCCCGGCGCGATGGGCCAGCGCGGCGACGCCCAGGCCGACGGCCGCCACCACCGCGGCCCCGAGCAGCCACGCCCAGGTGGGCGCCATCTCCGTGCCGGCGAGACGGGCCATGGCACCCCGCAGGGACTGGTTGGCCAACATGGCGTCGTGCCCGATCCGCTGGGACTCGAACAGGGTCCCCGACCAGTACCGCACGGCGTCGCGGGGGATCAGTAGGAAGCCGAGGGCGACGGTGCCGCCGAACGCCGCCCCGGAGACGACGGCCATCCGCCAGCGTCCGGTGAGGACCCAGTGCGCCCAGAAGAACGCCGGGGTGAGTTTGATGCCCGCGGCCAGGCCCGAACCGATCCCCGCCCACCGGCGGCCCGACCTCCAGGCGAGGTGGTCGGCCAGGACCAGGACCAGGAGGAGGATGTTGATCTGGCCCAACCACACGGTGGTCCGCACCGGCTCGGTGGACAGGGCGATGAGCGCGAGACACAGCGAGACCTGGGCGGTGACCCGGTCCGGGCGGTAGTCCAGCGCACGGAGGCACATCCGGACCGCGAGGTAGAGCAGGACGAGGGTCAGCGCGAGCCACGCCGCCTCCATCAGCCGCGGGGTCACCAGGTCCAGAGGGGCGAACAGCAGCGCCGAGAACGGCGGGTAGGTGAACGGCATCTCCGGGTAGAAGCGCCCGGAGTCGTCACCCGAGAGCAGTCCGTCGTACAACGGGATCGAGTTCAGGACGGCGCTGCCGCCCCAGCGGTAGACGTTGACGTCGAGGAAGTTCCCGGTGATGCCCCACCACGGGGTCCGCTCGTCGGGTACCCGCAGCACCATGACCACCGAGGCGAGGGCCAGCAGCGCCAGCGGGGCGCGCAGCCAGTAGGTAGTCGGAAGCGTCCGCACAGCCGGAAAGCCTAGTCCGTCAACGAGAAGACCGTTCCGCACGCCGTCACTCGGGCGATGCGTGCGGAACGGTCTTCTCGATGGGATCCGCCTCAGATGTAGATGGCCGGATCGATGTAGAACTGCGCGTCGCGCAGTTCCTCCTTGGTGGACCTGGCAGGCCGTGCCTCGCCCGGGATGCCCACGACGATCGAGTCGGCGGGGGCGCTCTTGACGACGACGGCGTTGGCGCCGACCGAGGAGTCGTCACCGATCTCGACGGGGCCCAGGATCTTCGCGCCGGCGCCCACGGTCACGCGGTCGCCCAGGGTGGGATGGCGCTTGGTCTGCTTGAGCGAGACCCCGCCGAGGGTGACGCTGTGGTAGAGCATGCAGTCGTCGCCGATCTCCGCGGTCTCACCGATGACGACGCCCATCCCGTGGTCGATGAAGAACCGTCGGCCGATGGTGGCGCCGGGGTGGATCTCGATCCCCGTGAGGAATCGGGAGAACTGGGACAGGACGCGTCCGGCGGTGCGGCCGGCGCCGCCGGCGTTCCACAGCCGGTGCGAGAGCCGGTGGAACCAGATGGCGTGGAGGCCGGAGTAGACGACGGCGTTCTCGACGTCGCCCCGGGCGGCGGGGTCATGGGCGCGCGCCGCGGCGAGGTCCTCGCGCAGCGTGCGCCAGAACCCCACCGGGCGATCGGACGTCGGCGTCATCAGTCGCGGTAGTCCTCGAACAGCATCGTGGAGACGTAGCGCTCACCGTAGTCGCACACGATGACGACGATGGTCTTGCCGGCGTTCTCGGGGCGCTTGGCGATCTCGAGGGCGGCCCACACGTTGGCGCCGGAGGAGATGCCCGCGAGGATGCCCTCCTCCTTGCCGAGCCGCTTGGCGATCTCCAGCGAGTCCTCGAGGGTCACGTCGATGACCTCGTCGTAGATCTCGCGGTCGAGGATCTCGGGCACGAAGTTGGCGCCCAGGCCCTGGATCTTGTGCGGTCCGGCCTTGCCCTCGGTCAGCAGCGGCGAGTCCTTGGGCTCGACGGCGACGATGTGCAGGTCCGACTTCTGCGAGCGCAGGTAGTTGCCCGCGCCGGAGATGGTGCCGCCGGTGCCGATGCCGGCCACGAACACGTCGATGTCGCCGTCCGTGTCCTCCCAGATCTCGGGGCCGGTGGTGCGGCGGTGGACGTCCACGTTGGCGGGATTGGCGAACTGGCGCGCCAGGACGGCGTTCTCACGCGTCGCGGCGATCTCCTCGGCCTTGGCCACCGCACCCTTCATGCCCTCGGAGCCCGGCGTGAGGATGAGCTCGGCACCGTAGGCGCGCATCACGGCGCGGCGCTCGACCGACATGGTGTCGGGCATGACGATGACGGCCTTGAAACCGCGGGCCGCCGCGACCATGGACAGCGCGATACCGGTGTTGCCGGACGTGCCCTCGACGATCGTGCCACCGGGCTTGAGGCCGCCCGACGCCACCGCGTCGTCGATGATCGCCGCGCCGATGCGGTCCTTCACGCTCGCGGCCGGGTTGGCGGACTCGAGCTTGGCCAGGACGGTGGCCTGCAGTCCCTCGGTCAGGGAGTTGAGACGGACCAGCGGGGTCTTGCCGATGGTCTCAGAGATGTCGGAGTAGATCTGCGCCATGGTGTGTTCCGTTCTGAAGAATGAACAGGTCTGTCTATTCGCGAGTGTACGCGATAGGTCGAGATGGCACGAGGGTGTGGCCAGGGAATGGTCCCCTGATTGCCACGAGCGCCCGTCGGGCCGATAATCGACTGCGCTCCATTTTCATCGTCGCCCGAAAGGCCGCCTCCGGCATGCGCGAGATCACCGTCCCCGCCCAGCGAAACTTCATACGTTCCGACCTGATCCCGGTGGTGGCGCGAGGGCGCGCCGCCACGGCGCCGCGGGCGGTCCCGTTCGACCATCACGTCGACGGCCGGTGGCGATCCGTCTCCAACGCCGAACTCGTCGAGCGCGTGGACAGGATCGCGGCCGGACTCATCGCGGCCGGCGTCGAGCCCGGGGACAGGGTGGCGCTCATGGCCGGAACCCGCCTCGAATGGGTGCTGGTCGATCTCGCCGTCTGGACCGCCGGAGCCATCACCGTGCCGATCTACCCGTCATCCTCGGCGGGGCAACTCGAATGGATTCTCGCCGACTCCGCGGCGAAGGTTCTCGTGGCCGAGAACGATGACCACGTCGTCGTCGTCGGAGACACGACCGTCCCCGACACCTGCACCCGGATCCTCTACCTCGACGACGGCGGGCTCGAGGCCCTCGAGGCCGACGGCGAGTCCGTCGAGGCCGAGACCCTGGACGCCGCGGTGGCCACTCTCGAGCTCGACACCCCCGCCTCGATCATCTACACCTCCGGCACCACCGGACGGCCCAAAGGTTGCGTGATCACCCACCGCAACCTCCTGTCGGAGTGTCACGCGCTGCTCGACCACCCCATCGGGTCGATGGCGCAGCAGGGCAAGAAGGTCCTGATGTTCCTGCCACTGGCCCACGTGCTCGCCCGCGCCGTGACCTACACGGTCTACCTCGGTGACGCGACCGTCGGCTTCTGGGACGACACCTCCACCATCCTCCCGCGCTTCGCCGATTTCCGGCCGCACATGATTCTCGGGGTCCCCCGCGTCTTCGAGAAGGTGCGCGACGGGATCGCCACGAAGGCCGCCGCCAAGGGCGCGGTTCAGAGGCGGATCTTCGAGCGCGCCGAAGCGGTCGCCATCGAGGACAGCCGTCTGCGCGGCAACGACGGACTGGACGACGCGCGCCGGCCCTCGCTCCTGCACGCCGCCCGGTACAAGGCTCTCGACCTGCTCGTGTACAGGGCCATCCGCGCGGCGCTCGGCGGTCGCTGTGAGTACGCCATCTCCGGCGGAGGCGCCCTGCCTGACCGCATCTCGCACTTCTTCCGCGGAGCCGGCGTGCCCGTCTACGAGGGCTACGGGCTCACCGAGAGCACCGCCGCCGCGACCGTGAACGGCCCCGGTTGCCAGCGCATCGGCACCGTCGGGCGACCCGTGGCCGGGACGAGCGTCCGGATCGCCGACAGTGGTGAGGTGGAACTGGCCGGCGAGCTGATCTTCGACCGCTACTGGAACAACGAGGAGGCGACCGCCGAGGCCGTCCGCGACGGCTGGTTCGCCACCGGTGACCTCGGCTCGCTCGACGCGGACGGCTACCTGACGATCACCGGTCGCGCCAAGGAGATCATCGTCACCGCTGGCGGTAAGAACGTCTCGCCGGGGCAGATCGAGGACGCGATCCGGGCGCATCGACTCGTCGGCCACGCGGTCCTCATCGGTGAGGCCCGTAAGTTCGTCTCCGCGCTGATCGCGGTGGACGAGGACGAGCTCCGGGACTGGGCGGAAGAGAACAATCACGGCGGCCGGCCGGCCGAGGACCTGGTCACCGACCCCGCGCTGCGCGCCGAGATCCAGGCCGCCGTTGACGATGCCAATCGGCAGGTCTCGCACGCCGAGGGCGTCAAGAAGTTCGTCGTACTGCCCCGCGACTTCACTGAGGACTCGGGCGAGTTGACGGCGACCCTCAAGGTCAAGCGGCACGTGGTCGCGGAGCACTACGCCGGGCAGATCGAGGGCATGTACGCCTGATCGGGCGGATGTGGGAGCGCCCGGACCCCGTCCGGGCCCGGGCGCTCTCACGATCGGTGGATCAGGCGTCGGTGTACAGCGACTCGATCTCGCTGCCGAAGCGGTCGTGCACGATGTTGCGCTTGAGCTTGAGCGTCGGGGTGAGCTCGCCGCTCTCCACCGTGAACTCGGCCGCGAGGATCTTGAACTTGCGGATGGACTCCGCGCGGGAGACCGACTTGTTGGCCCGGTCCACGGCGTCCTGGATCGCGCCCACCAGGTCGCCGTCCCGGAGCAGGTCCTCCACCTCGCCGGTCTTGCCGTGCCTGTCCCGCCACGCGGGGAACGTCTCCGGGTCGATCGTGACGAGCGCCGCGATGTAGCTGCGGTTGTCGCCCACCACGACGGCCTGGCTGATCAGCGGGTCGGAGGTGAGCAGGTCCTCGAGCTGCGAGGGCGAGACGTTCTTGCCGCCGGCAGTGACGATAAGGTCCTTCTTGCGGCCCGTGATGGACAGGTAGCCGTCGGAGTCCAGCTCGCCGATGTCACCGGTGTGGTACCACTCGCCGGTCCAGGAGTCCTCGTTGGCCTGCGGATTCTGCCAGTAGCCCTTGAACAGGGTCTTGGCCTTCGCCAGGACCTCGCCGTCATCGGCGATCTGGATGGTCACACCCGGGATCGGCGTGCCGACGGTGCCGATCTTGGCCCGGTTGGTCGGGTTGACGGTGAGGACGCCCGAGGACTCGGTCAGGCCGTAGCCCTCGAGCAGGTCGAACCCGGCGCCGCGGAAGAAGTGGCCCAGGCGGGCGCCCAGCGGCCCACCGCCCGAGATGATGCGGTCGCATTCGCCGCCCAGTGCGTCGTGCAGCTTCGAGTAGACGAGCTTCGAGTAGAGCTTCTGCTTGACCTTCAGCGCGGCCGACGGCCGGCCGCCGTTCTCGAGGGCCTTGGAGTAGTCGATGGCCGTCTGGACGGCGGCCTTGAAGATCTTGGCCTTCGCGCCACCGGCGTTCTCTGCCTTTGCCGCGGCGGAGTTGTAGACCTTCTCCAGCACGCGCGGCACCGACACCAGGAAGGTGGGGTGGATCTCGCCGAGGCGCTCGATGACCTTGGTGGTGTCCGGCTCGTGCGCCACGGCCACGCGCTTGTAGAAGCACGCCACCTCCAGGATGCGGGCCAGGACGTGGGCCAGCGGCAGGAAGATCAGGGTGCGGCTGTTGGGCACGAACGCGTCCTGGAGCTGCTCCTCCACGGCCACCACGACGCCGCCGAACCCGCCGTGCAGGATCTCGCAGCCCTTGGGAGTGCCGGTCGTGCCGGAGGTGTAGATGATCGCACACGGGTCCTCGTGGCCCATCGCCAGCGAGGCCTGCTCGAGCTCCTCGTCGGAGACGGCCGCGCCGGCCTCGGTGAGCTGGGCGACGAGATCGTTCTCGATGACGAGGATGTCGCCCTGCCACTCGGTCTCCGCGGCGAGCACCCCACGCAGGTCGAGGTCCTCGACCACCGCGACGGTCGCCCCGGAGTCCGTGAGGATCCAGTTGCACTGGGCCGACGACGAGGTCTCGTAGATCGGCACCGTCACCGCGCCGACGGACCAGGCCGCCCAGGCGATCAGCGACCACTCGTAGCGGGTGTGGCTCATGATCGCGAGGCGGTCCCCCGGCTTGACGCCGCGGGCGATGAGGCCCTTGGCCACGCCCTTGACCTCCTCCAGGTACTGGGCGCAGGTGACCTCTTTCCAGTCGCTTCCGACGCGGCGCAGCACGGCGACGTCGTTCGGGGCCTCCTCCGCGTTCTCGAACACCAGTCTGGCCAGGTTCGGGACGGGGAAGGGCTTCGAGGCGGGAGGGGTGGCGAACTCGGTCGTCATCGCGATCCTTCGGTCATGTGTGGTCTGTATCACTGTCAAGTGTAGAGGGTTGCTCGCCATCCGTGTTCAGCACGGTCTACTTAGATCCGTTTATGAGGGGCGCGTCAGGTTCGTGATCCTCGTTACTGTGATATGGGTTACACTAGCGTCATGTTCGGGGGTACGGGACCCGCGGCGAGCCTGCTGGTGGCCGAGTCGTGGGAGCGCAGCAGGCACCGGGGGATCGACCCCACGGTGGTCGCGCCGTCGGTCGAACTGGAGGGTCCGGACCTCTCCCGCCACGTGGCGCAGCACCGGATGGCGTCGGTCCTCCCGGTGGTCGAGTCCGTCCTCGTCCCGGGGGTGGTCTCCAGCGGGCACATCGTCGCTGTCGCGGACGAGCGGGGACGACTGCTGCGGGTGATCGGTGACCGCGGGGTCAGGTCCCGCGCGGAGTCCATGGCGTTCATCCCCGGCGCGGTCTGGACGGACGAGGCGGTCGGGGCCAACGCGCCGGGGCTCGCGCTGAGGCACGACACCGAGGTGCGGGTCCGCGGATCCGAGCACTATCTTGAGATGGCCCACGAATGGAGTTGTGCGGCGGCACCGGTCCACGACCCCGCCACGGGTGAACTGATCGGGCTCATCGACGTCACCGGCCCGAGCAGCGCCACCT
>NZ_JAALDT010000446.1:0-5184 GCF_014144995.1 Dietzia sp. DQ11-71
GAGCGCCTCGAGCGCCAGCGCGCAGGTCAGGTCGACCATGTCGGCCGGCCCCCCGCCGGCGAGGATCTCCCGCGCCTCGGCCACCTCGAGCGCGTTGCCCACGGCCCGACCGAGGGGCGTGTGGTTGGCGGTCACCAGGGCGCTGGTCCGCACACCGGCGGCGGCGCCGATCCCGACCATCACCCGCGCCAACTCGGCGGCGTCGGCGGGGTCGGCCAGGAACGCGCCGGAACCGAACTTCACGTCCAGCACCAGCGCACCGGTGCCCTCGGCGATCTTCTTGCTCATGATGGACGCCGCGATCATCGGGATGGACGGGACGGTGCCGGTGACGTCCCGCAGCGCGTAGAGGGCCCGGTCGGCGGGGGCGAGGTCCGCCCCGGCGGCGCAGATCACGGCCCCGGTCCGCGTCAGGACGGCCCGCATCTCGTCGGCGTCGAGGTCCGCGCGCCACCCGGGGATCGACTCGAGTTTGTCGAGCGTGCCGCCGGTGTGGCCGAGCCCCCGGCCCGACAGTTGTGGCACCGCCACGTCCCACGTCGCCAACAGCGGTGTCAGGACGAGGGTGATCGCGTCGCCCACGCCGCCGGTGGAGTGCTTGTCGACGGTGGGCACCACCCTGCCGCCGCGGGTCAGGCCGGACAGGTCCATCCGGGTTCCGGAGCCCACCATCGCCGTGGTCCACCGGGAGATCTCCCGCTCGGTCATCCCACGGAAGTAGATCGCCATCGCGAGCGCGGACATCTGCTCGGGCGCGACGACCCCGCGGGTGAACCCGTCGACGATCCAGTCGATCTCGTCGTCGTCGAGCTCCCGCCCGTCCCTCTTCGCCTCGATGATCCGCACGGCGTCGTGTCGCGCGCTCACACCAGATCCACTCACCGCAGGTCCCCCGGTCCGAAGGCGTCCGGGAGGAGCTCGGCGAGGGGCACCGCGCCTCGCGCGGTGTGGACCACCAGCCCGGGGCCGCCGTGTTCGTGCAGGAGTTGTCGGCAGCGCCCGCACGGCGCGAGGGGGTCCCCGGTGTGGGAGACGACGACGAGCTCGAGCAGTCTCCCACCCCCGGTGCGGTAGAGGTCGGAGACGAGCGAGCACTCGGCGCACAGGGTCAGGCCGTAGGAGGCGTTCTCGACGTTGCACCCGACGACCATCCGCACCCGCCCGTCGGGGTCGCCGGCGGGCGGATCCGCGTCCGGGCCGACGGCCAGCGCGGCGGCCCCCACCCCCAGCCCGGAGTACGGACGGTAGGCGCCCCGTGCGGCGGCGAGGGCCGCGTCGGCGAGGCCGGCGACGATCGCGTTGTGTTGTGCTGCGGTTTCGTCCTGGGACACCTGGCTTACCCCTCGGTAACATCTTTTAGGCTTCCCTAACTGGGAGAACCCGCTCGGTCCACGGTACCCACCCTGCTTTCGCCTAGTCAGATCTCAGGTCTAAAGTCCTAGTAGGCGCCCGCTGTGCTCTCGGGCAGGGAACGCGCGCCGATGGCACCACGCCCAGACGATTCGGAGGCACGACAAGCCCATGAGTACTGCGCAGGCGCCGGCGCGTCCGGCCCCCAATAAGAAGATCAGCATCTACAAGGGTGACCCGGGGATGTGGTCGTGGGTCGCGCACCGCATCTCGGGCGTGGCGATCTTCTTCTTCCTCTTCGTGCACGTGCTGGACACCTCGCTCGTCACGGTGAGCCCGGA
The DNA here is from genome assembly GCF_014144995.1 of Dietzia sp. DQ11-71. Taxonomy (NCBI): domain Bacteria; kingdom Bacillati; phylum Actinomycetota; class Actinomycetes; order Mycobacteriales; family Dietziaceae; genus Dietzia; species Dietzia sp. DQ11-71. The sequence continues at coordinate 1,692 of NZ_JAALDT010000446.1, forward strand.
GACCTACAACGAGGTCATCGACTCGTACAAGACCCCGATCGTCGGGCTCCTGGAGGTCGGCCTGGTCGCGCTGGTCCTCTTCCACGCGCTCAACGGTCTGCGCATCGTCGCCATCGACTTCTGGTCCAAGGGCGCGAAGTACCAGCGCCAGATGCTCTGGGCCGTCCTGGCGATCTGGGTCGTGGTCTTCGCCGCGGCGACCGCCCGCCTCCTCTTCCTTCTCTTCCAGCACATCTAAGGAGAACGATCACCATGGCAGACGCACCTGTTCTCCAGACGTCATACGATCGCCCCGCCTCGCTCGCCCAGCCGCGCTCCCCGCGCCTGCGCTCACGCGGCAACTTCGAGCGCACCGCATGGATCTTCATGCGCGCCTCGGGCGTCGCGCTGGTCATCCTCACGCTCGGCCACCTCACCGTGGGCCTGATGATCGACGAGGGAGTCCACCGCATCGACTGGGCCTACGTCGCGGATCGCTGGCAGAGCCCGTTCTGGGCCACGTGGGACCTCCTCATGCTCTGGTTGGCACAGCTCCACGGCGCGAACGGCGTCCGGACGGTCATCGCGGACTATTCGCGCAAGGACTCGACGCGGTTCTGGCTCAACGCGATCCTCATCGCCGCGACCGTCCTCGTCCTGGCCCTGGGCACCTACGCCCTCTTCGGCCTCGCCTACGACGTCTGATCGACGCCTGCGGACCGTTCCACTTCGAAAGCGAGCACTGAGAATCCCATGACCGATCGTCAGGTCCACCAGCACCAGTACGACGTGGTAATCGTCGGCGCCGGCGGCGCAGGCATGCGCGCGGCCATCGAGTCGGGCCCGCGGACCCGTACCGCAGTCCTCACCAAGCTCTACCCCACCCGCTCCCACACCGGCGCCGCCCAGGGCGGCATGTGCGCCGCCCTCGCGAACGTCGAGGAGGACAACTGGGAGTGGCACACGTTCGACACGGTCAAGGGCGGCGACTACCTCGTCGACCAGGACGCCGCGGAGATCATGGCCAAAGAGGCCATCACCGCGGTCATCGACCTGGAGAACATGGGCCTGCCGTTCAACCGCACGCCCGAGGGCAAGATCGACCAGCGTCGTTTCGGTGGTCACACCCGCGACCACGGCAAGGCGCCCGTGCGACGGGCCTGCTACGCCGCCGACCGCACGGGTCACATGATCCTGCAGACGCTCTACCAGAACTGTGTCAAGCACAACGTGGAGTTCTTCAACGAGTTCTACGTGCTGGACCTCTGCCTCACCGAGACCCCCGAGGGTCCCGTCGCCACCGGCTGCGTCGCCTACGAGCTCGCCTCCGGCGACCTGCACGTGTTCCACTCCAAGGCCACCGTCTTCGCCACGGGTGGCTCGGGCCGCATGTACAAGACCACCTCGAACGCCCACACCCTCACCGGTGACGGCATGGCCGTGGTGTTCCGCAAGGGCCTGCCGCTGGAGGACATGGAGTTCCACCAGTTCCACCCGACCGGCCTCGCCGGCCTGGGCATCCTCATCTCCGAGGCCGTCCGCGGCGAGGGCGGCATCCTGCGCAACGCGGACGGTGAGCGCTTCATGGAGCGCTACGCCCCCACCATCAAGGACCTCGCGCCCCGTGACATCGTCGCCCGCTCGATGGTCCTGGAGGTCCGCGAGGGCCGCGGCGCCGGCCCCGAGAAGGACTACGTCTACATCGACGTGACCCACCTCGGTGCCGACGTGCTGGAGGAGAAGCTGCCCGACATCACCGAGTTCTCGCGCACCTACCTCGGTGTGGACCCGGTGACCGAGCTCGTGCCGGTCTTCCCCACCTGCCACTACGTCATGGGCGGTATCCCGACCAACGTCAAGGGTGAGGTCCTCCGCACCAACGACGACGTGGTGCCCGGCCTCTACGCCGCCGGGGAGTGCGCGTGCGTGTCCGTGCACGGGTCCAACCGTCTGGGCACCAACTCGCTGCTGGACATCAACGTGTTCGGCCGCCGGGCGGGAATCGCCGCCGCGGACTACGCTGCAGGGCACGACTTCGTCGAACTCCCCGAGGAGCCCGAGAAGATGGTCCGCGAGTGGATGGAGAGCATGCTCGCCGACCACGGCGCGGAGAACGCCAACGACATCCGGACCGAGATGCAGGCCATGATGGACGACAAGGCGTCGGTGTACCGCACCGAGCAGTCGCTCACCGAGGCCCGCGACGAGCTCCGCGCCCTCAAGAAGCGCTATGCCGACGTGACCGTCAGCGACAAGGGCAAGCGGTTCAACACCGAACTCCTGGAGGCCGTCGAGCTGGGCTTCCTCCTGGAGTTGGCGGAGGTCACGGTCGTGGGTGCGCTCAACCGCAAGGAGTCCCGTGGCGGGCACGCCCGCGAGGACTACCCGGACCGCAACGACGACGAGTTCATGATGCACACGATGGCGTTCAAGGACGGCCTCGGCCTCCTCTCCGAGATCCGGCTGGACTGGAAGCCGGTTGTGCAGACCCGCTACGAGCCGATGGAGCGTAAGTACTGATGACCACCGCAGTCGACACCACCAAGGCCACCGACGGCAAGGACCCGGGCTCGAACCGTCCCGTGCCGCCCGGCTCCACCATGGTCACGCTCAAGATCGCCCGGTTCAACCCGGAGGATCCGGACTCGGCGGGCTGGAAGGAGTACGAGGTCCCGGCCCTGCCGTCGGACCGTCTGCTCAACCTGCTGATGTACGTCAAGAACTACATCGACGGCAGCCTCGCGTTCCGCCGGTCGTGCGCACACGGCATCTGTGGGTCGGACGCCATGCTGATCAACGGTGTCAACCGCCTTGCCTGCAAGGTCCTCATGAAGGACATGCTCCCCAAGGACGGCAAGTCCATCACCATCACCATCGCCCCGATCCGCGGGCTGCCGGTGGAGAAGGACCTGTACGTCGACATGGAGCCGTTCTTCAAGTCGTTCCGTGACGTCATGCCGTACCTCATCACGTCCGGGAACCAGCCGACGGCCGAGCGGATCCAGTCCCAGACGGACCGGGCCCGCTTCGACGACACGACCAAGTGCATCCTCTGCGCCTGCTGCACGACCTCGTGCCCGGTGTTCTGGGCCGACGGGTCGTACTTCGGCCCGGCCGCGATCGTCAACGCTCATCGGTTCATCTTCGACTCCCGTGACGAGGGTGCCGCCGAGCGTTTGGAGATCCTCAACGACGCCGAGGGCGTGTGGCGCTGCCGCACGACCTTCAACTGCACCGACGCGTGCCCCCGTGGCATCCAGGTGACCCAGGCGATCCAGGAGGTCAAGCGCGCACTGCTGTTCGCGCGCTGATCACCGGGTAGCCACCACGCTGACCCGCGTCGTTCCGACGTCGCCTCACAGCACCGGCCGGGGCCGCACTCTCCACAGACGGAGAGTGCGGCCCCTCCGCCATTTCCTTCCCTCGTGGCCCCGCCCCTCCCCGCCGCCCCCGGCATCCGCACACGCGCCTGCCCGCTGCGACCCCAGCCGCACGCCCGGGGCCACAGCCGCAC
>NZ_JAALDT010000447.1:0-6935 GCF_014144995.1 Dietzia sp. DQ11-71
CCCGCGCCGGGCCGCGAGTCGCAGACCCGCGCCTCGGCCGGCTTCCGGGTGGTGGTCGAGACCGCCGACGCCGACGAGGCCCAGTACGCGGCCCGACGGGTCGCCGCCCTCGCGCCGGTGCTGCTGGCACTGTCGGCGAGTTCCCCCTACTGGGCCGACGGCACCGATTCCGGGTACGCCTCCACCCGCTATTTCGAGAGCCAGTGGTCGCCCGCACACCTGCCCGCCTATGCCGCCGACACCGCCGACGAGGCGCTCGCCTGCGAGGACGAGATCGTCGCCACCGGCGTGGTCGCGGGACGGGAGGGGATCGCGGTCGACGTCCGCCCCGCCCGGGACGGGGACGGGATCGAACTCGTGGCCTGCGATTCGTGCAGCACGATCGACACCCTCGTCGTCGTCGCCGCCCTGTTCCGCGCGGCGGTCGACCGCGTCCTGGCCGAACGGGACGCCGCGCAGGGCACCGGATCCGGCGGGTGGGACGGACCCTCCGACGCCGTGCTGGCGGCGGCGTTCTGGCGCGCCGCACGCTCCGGACTCGAGGGGGACCTCGTGGACGTGGCGACCGGGCGCCCCCGCCCCGCCACCGAGGTGCTCACCGGACTGGTCGACGACCACGTGGACCACCTCCGGGCCGGTGGCGAACTCGACCTGGTGCTGAACCTGCTCGACGGGGTCCGCGGTTCCGCGACCTCGGCGACCCGCCAACGCGCGGCGCACCGCCGTCGGGGACGCCGCAGCGACGTGATCGCCGTCCTGCTGGCCGAGACCGTCGAGCGGATCCGCCCCCGGGACACCGCCGACGACCGCGGGATGCGACACATGCTCGCCTCCTACTCGCCGCTCGGGGAGGCGGTCACCGAGGAGGTGCACGACGAGGCCATCTCCGAGGACGGCAACCCGCGGCCCGAGTACGTGGACCTGCTCAAGGCCGTGTCCGACATGGGCCCCGAGGTCCTGTGCGAGCGCAAGGAGCAGGTGGACGACAGACTGCGCTCCATGGGCATCACGCTCAAGGTGTACGGCAAGGACGAGCCGCAGGTCTTCCCGCTGGACTCCGTCCCGCGGATCGTCCCGGCTGACCAATGGGCGCGGATCTCCGCGGGCATCGAGCAGCGGGCGCGCGCGATGGAGATGTTCCTGCGGGACATCTACGGGGCGGGCGAGATCAGCCGGGCCGGCGTGGTCCCCGCCGAGGCGCTCCAGCGCGCACCGGGGTTCCGTCCCACCGGACGCGCGGTGCCCGAGGGCGTCCTCCACGCCCCGGTGTGTGGCGTGGACCTGGTCTCCACGGCGCCGGGCGAGTGGATCGTGCTCGAGGACAACCTGCGGATGCCCGGGGGGATGGCGATGGCGGTCGCACTGCGCGACCGGATCGCCGAGGGTTTCCCCGAGTTCGGTGCGCGGTCGGAGGTCCACGACCCCCGCGAGGCGCTGGCGATGCTGACCGACACCCTGCGGGCGGCCGCGCCCGAGGGGGTCGACGATCCCGCCATCGGCGTGGTGGTCGCCGAGGACGAACTCGAGGCGTACGACCTCAAGAGTGTCACGGAGGCGGTCGGTGGCACCCTGGTGACGCCCTCGGACCTGGTGTGCGAGGACTCCGCCCTGTGGCGGGTCGAGGGCGGGGAGCGGCAGAAGATCGACGTGCTCTACGTCCGTATGGACGAGGAGATGCTCCTGTCCTCTACGGGCGCAGATGGCACCGCGCTGCGCAGTGGGCTTCTGAACGCGATGGCGGAGCACGGCGTCGCCGTGGTCAACGCGCCCGGCAACGGTGCCGCCGACGACAAGGCGATCTACGCCATGGTCCCCAAGATCATCGACTTCTACCTGGGCGAGAAGCCCCTCATCGGCCAGGTCGACACGTACCTGTGCGCCGACCCTGACCAGCGTCGACAGGTCCTCGACAGGCTCGGCGAGCTGGTCGTCAAGCCGATCGACGGCTACGGCGGGTCCGACATCACCGTGGGCCCGGAATGCTCGCCCCGGGAGCTCGACGAGCGTCGGGACGAGCTGCGCCGCCACGGGGACCGGTTCGTCGCGCAGGAGGTGCAGTCGCTGTCCACCCTGCCGACGTTCGACGGCCGCGAACTGCAGCGACGCCACGTCGACATGCGGGCGTTCGTCATGTTGCGGCACGGTGAGGGGGGAGAGATCGCCGCTACGGCCCCGCCTGTCGCACTGACGCGCGTGGCCCCGGCGGGCACCATGGTCGTCAACGCCTCGAGCGGAGGCGGCGGAAAGGACACCTGGATTCACCGTGCCTGACACCACCGAGGTCGACGTCGAGGTCACCGAGGAGGCCGAGTCCCGCGACGTCGCGGGACCACCCGACGACGCCGCCGGGGGGCCCACCCAGATCCGCCACACCACGTCCCCCAACCTGTCGCCCGACGGGTCGATGTTGGCGTGTGTGGTCACCGAGCGCACCGGCTACCCGCGCGCCGTGCAGCGGCCGCTGGGGCCGGGTGGGCTGGACGGGGCCGGGCCGGAGCGCGACGTCGTGCTGCCCGTCGACGGCCCCGTGCGCCGCGTGGCCTACTCGCCCAACGGCAGGTGGCTCGCCTGCGAGGTCGCCCCGGACGGCGGCGAGCGCGAACGGATCTGGCTGGTCACCACCGACCCCGACGATCACGACGTCTACCCCGTCGACACCGTGGGCGACGCCACCGTCCAGATCGTCGGCTGGGACGGCGACCTGCTCGCGGTGACGGCGTTCGACTCCGAGGGCCTGGCCGAGGGCCGCCTCGTGGACCCCGAGACCGGGGAGCACACCGTCGTCGATCGACGGATGGGCGGTGCACTGGTCCACGCGTGGGACGGAGCCGCGCTGTTCCGGGTGGGTGCCCGCGGTAACCGCGAGTTGCTGCGCATCGTCCCCGACGGCCGGTGGTGGCCACTGCTACCCGTCGACACCGGCTCCACCACGGACGCCGGAGTCATCCTCGACGCGGGGGACGACGACCGTCCCATGCGGATGGTCGTCCGCAGCGACCATTCGGCGGACCGGATGGGCCTGCTCGCGGTCGAGGCGGACGAGGACTCCACCGAGTCCTGGCCGGTGGCGTTCCGCACCGACGCCGATCTCGACCGCGTCGAGGTGAGCCTGGACCGCTCGACCGCGGTGCTGCTGTGGAACGTGCGCGGTGGTCTGTCGGAGATCGAGGTCCTCGACCTACGGCCGGAGCGCCCCCGCGTGATCGTTCGGCCACCGCTGCCCGAGGTCGTGGCGACCTCACCCACGCTCACCGCAGACGGCCGGTTGCTCGCGCTCACCATCGAGAGCCTCGACCAGCCGCCGCGCGTGGTGATGTACGACGTGGACAACCGCAGGTGGACCGGGCGGCCGCCCGAGCAACCCGACCCCGCGCCGACGTTGGTCGAGTTCACCGCCCGTGACGGGCTCCAGCTCAGCGGCTGGCTCTACCGTCCCGACATCGGCGACGAACCGGGCCCGACCGTGGTCCACCTCCACGGCGGTCCCGAGGGGCAGTCGCGCCCCGGGTACAACGACATCGCCCGCCGCTACCTCGACATCGGCGTGAACTACTTCCTGCCCAACGTGCGCGGCTCCACCGGTTCGGGGCGTTTCTTCAGTCACGCCGACGACCGCTACGGTCGCTTCTCCGGCATCGACGACGTCGAGGACGCGTTGCTGCACCTGATCGACGAGGGCATCGCCGATCCAGGCCGGGCGGTGGTTTCGGGCCGGTCCTACGGCGGCTACCTGGTCAACGCCACCCTGGTCCGCCACCCCGGCAGGTGGCGAGGCGGAATCGCCGCGTGCGGGATGAGCGACCTGCAGACCTTCTACCGCACCACCGAGCCGTGGATCGCCGCGGCCGCCTACCCCAAGTACGGCAACCCGCTCCAGGAACGTGAGCTACTGCGGGAGGCCTCGCCCCTACGGCGGTACCACCACGTGGACGTCCCGATGCTCTTCGTCCACGGCGCGCACGACACCAATGTGCCGCTCAGCGAGACCGATCAGGCCGTGGAGTTCCTGCGCCGGCGCGGCGTACCGGTGGACGTCCTGCTGTTCGAGGACGAAGGTCATGAATTCGTGAAATTGGCCAACCGGCAGCGTCTCGGCGACCGGGTGGTCCAGTTCTGCCAGGAGGTGTTCGATGTTCGGACGCAAGAAGAATGAGACCCCCGACCCGACCGGGTTCGAGGGCCGGCTCGTCGGGTGGCGGCGGCACATCCACGCCCACCCCGAGCTGTCCTACGAGGAGCGGGAGACGACCGAGTACATCGAGGGCGAGCTCCGCTCGATGGGGCTCAAGCCCGAGCGGTTCGAGGTGGGCACCGGGCTGTGGTGCGACGTCGCGGCCGCCGACGGGGCCACGTCGACCGACGTGGTGGCGCTGCGCGCGGACATCGACGCGCTGGCCATGAGCGAGGAGTCCGGCGAGTCCTTCTCCTCCGAGGTCGAGGGCGTCAGCCACTCCTGCGGGCACGACGGCCACACGGCGATGCTGCTGGGCGCCGCCGAGATGCTGGTCGCCGACCCGCCGCCCCGCCCGGTGCGCCTGATTTTCCAGCCGGCCGAGGAGACGATGCCCGGCGGTGCCAAGGACTGCGTCGAGGAGGGCGTGGTCAAGGGCGTCGACCGCATCCTCGCGCTGCACTGCGACCCGCACCGCCCGGTCGGCGAGGTGGGCGTGACCGGCGGGGCCATCACCTCGTCCAACGCCAAGATCGGCATCACCGTCCACTCGGACGGCGGGCACACCGCGCGTCCGCACGAGACCCAGGACACCGTCTTCACCCTCGCCCAGATCGTCACGGGCGTCACGGGCGTGATCGACCGGCGGATCGACCCGCGGTCCGGCACCGTGCTCACGTGGGCCTCGATCAAGGCCGGCGGGTCCGCGCCCAACGTCATCCCCGACTCGGGCGAGATCTGGGGCACGCTGCGCAGCGCGGACCGGGACGTGTGGGCGACCGTCGAGCCGCTGGTCCGCGAGACGGTCGAGCGGATCGGTGCCCTGTACGGGGCGCGCACTGAGGTCGAGTACATCCAGGGTGTGCCGCCCGTGGGGAACGACGACGAGTGCGCCGACCTCGCGGCGAAGGCCGTCCAATCGGTGCTCGGAACCGACGGGGTGGGCACCGCTGACCAGTCCAGCGGCGGCGAGGACTTCGCCTGGTACACCGAGGAGATCCCCGGCGTCTACCTGCGGTTGGGGGTGTGGGACGGCGAGTCCGAGGAGACGGATCTCCACCATCCGGGCTTCGTGCTGGACGAGCGGGCGCTGGCCCACGGTGCCCGCATCTTCGACGCGTTCGCCCGCCTCGACCGCCCCGCCTGAGCTGGCGGGGCGGATCCCGGCCGCGCGCGCTCACTCTCCCGCCCTCGTGCGCTCACCCTCCCGCCTTTGGGCGCTCACCCTCCCGCCGAGCAGAGGATTTCGCCGGTATCGCCCGAGAGCGGGTGTGCGAAACCCTCTGCTCGGCGAGGTGCGGGGAAACCGGCCCCGTCAGCGCACGGTGATCGCCGCGTCTCCGGCGGGGACGAGTTCGCCGATCACGGTGCCCCCCGGGATCTCCCCGGCCACGAGCAGCCCGCCGGAGGTCTGGGCGTCGGCGAGCAGGAGCAGCTCGTCCTCGTCCACGTCGGCCGCGAGGTGCGGACGTACCCAGTCGAGGTTGCGGCGCGTCCCGCCGCTGACGTATCCGTCGGCGAGCGCCTGACGGGCGCCCTCGAGGTAGGGCACCGCGGCGGGGTCGATCACGGCCGAGACGCCGCTGGCCCGGGCCATCTTGTACAGGTGGCCGAGCAGGCCGAACCCGGTGACGTCCGTGGCGCACTCGACCCCGGCGGCCAGGGCGTCCCGGGAGGCGACGTCGTTGAGGGTGGTCATCGTCTCGATCGCCTCGCGGCTCACCTCCCCGGTGTTCTTGTGCCGACAGTTGAGCATCCCGATCCCCAGCGGCTTGGTGAGCGACAGCGGCATCCCGGCCCGGCCCGCGTCATTGCGCAGCAGCCGGTCCGGGTCCGCCAGCCCGGTGACGGCCATGCCGTACTTGGGCTCGGGGTCGTCCACGCTGTGCCCGCCGGCCACGTGGCATCCGGCGGCGCCGGCCACCTCCTGGGCGCCACGCAGCACCTCTCCGGCCATCTCGTACGGCAGGACGTCCATCGGCCAGCACAGCAGGTTGATCGCCATGATCGGCGTCCCGCCCATCGCGTAGACGTCGGACAGCGCGTTGGCCGCGGCGATGCGCCCCCAGTCGTACGGGTCGTCGACGACGGGGGTGAAGAAGTCGGCGGTGCTGATGACGGCCCGGCCACCGGTGATCCGCACCGCCGCCGCGTCGTCGCCGTCGTCGAGGCCCACGATGAGTTCCGCGGCCGGATCGCGGACCGGGGCCCCGATGAGGTCGGCAACGACGTTCTCCAGAGCACCGGGCGGGATCTTGCAGGCACACCCGCCCCCGTGCGCGTACGAGGTGAGCCGGGCTGCGGGCGAGATGGGTTCGGTGGTCATGGTCCGACCCTAACGAGGCGGCGCCGATCGGTGGGCGCGGCCGGGGACCACCGCCTAGTCTCGTGGGGCAGGGAGGCGTCCGGGCACCTGGTGGTCCCCGCGGTCTTCAAAACCGACGTGGCCGAGTATCTCGGTCAGGCGGGTTCGATTCCCGTCCGCCTCCGCCACAACCTCACCGTCACCGGCACCGATCCGAAAAGGGGAACGGACGATCACCGAGCAGCCGCACGAGGGGTCGGGGCCGTCGTCGCCCGATCCGCGTCGCCTCATCCCGTCCACCGACGTCCTGCTCCGCGATCCGCGCCTCACCGGGGCGGTCGACGGGCTGGGCCGCGAGCTGGTCAAGGGCGAGATCCGGGGCGCGCAGGACCGCGCCCGCGCGGGAGTGCTCCGGGCCGACGAGATCGTCGACGCGGTGCTCGACGCGCTGCCCGGCGC
>NZ_JAALDT010000448.1:0-2497 GCF_014144995.1 Dietzia sp. DQ11-71
CCGTTCATCTGGAACATCATCAAGAGCTGGCGCTACGGCCCGATCGTCACGGTCGATGACCCGTGGGGCTTCGGCAACTCCCTCGAGTGGGCGACCTCCTGCCCGCCGCCGCGCCACAACTTCGTGACGCTGCCCCGGATCCGCTCCGAGCGCCCCGCGTTCGAGCTGCACTACCCGCACATGAGCGAGCGGATGCGGGCGGAGGCCCACGTCGGGGGCCGTCCCCGGGCCCAGGACCCGGACGCCGCGAAGGACGTCGGGGAGCGCGGGCCCTCGCCACATGACAGGTGAGCGCCGTGGGCGGTCCGCCGGAAGGGCCATCCGCCGGTGGGGGGCGGCGGATAGGGTCGGTGCCCATGACGATCCGGGTAGTGGAATGGTCGACGGGGTATCTGGGCCGGATGGCAGTCGAGGCGATCGCCGCCCGGCCCGAGCTGGACCTGGTGGGCGTGTTCGTCTCCGACCCGGCCAAGGTCGGCGTGGACGCCGGGCGACTCGCCGGGGTGGACCGCGACCTGGGTATCGCGTCCACCGATGACACTGACGCGCTGCTCGCGCTGGACCCGGACGCGGTGGTCTACACCGCCGAGACCGAGACGCGGTTCGTGGACGCGATCTCCGACTTCTGCCGCTTCCTGCGCGCCGGTATCGACGTGGTGGCCTCCGGTCCGGTGCTGCTGCAGTACCCGCACGGCACCCTGCCCGAGGAGATGATCTCCGAGCTCGCCGCCGCCGGACGTGAAGGCGGCGCCACACTGCACGTCAACGGCATCGACCCCGGCTTCGCCAACGACGTCCTGCCGCTGGCCATGACCAGCTTGTCCCGGCGGATCGACCACATCCGCGTGGGCGAGATCGCCGACTACTCCGTGTACCACCAGGGTGAGACCATGCGGCGACTGTTCGGTTTCGGCGGGCCCATGGACTCGCTGCCGCCACTGCTGCGTCCGGGGATGCTCGCGGCGGGCTGGGGATCGGTGGTCCGCCAGCTCGCGGCCGCCCTCGACGTCACCCTCGACGAACCGCTCCTGGAGCGACACGAGCGCCTGCCCGCGGACCGCGACCTGACCCTGCTTGCGTGCGAGGTCCCGGAGGGGACGCAGGCCGCGCTGCGGTTCGAGGTGGTGGGGCAGGTCGACGGCGAGGACCGCATCGTCCTGGAGCACGTCACTCGCACTGTCCACGACCAGGCCCCCGACTGGCCGCGCCCGGACCACGGCGACGGCTGCTACCGCATCGAGATCACCGGCGAGCCCGCGATGCGGGTGGAGTTCGGACACCACGCCGAGCACGGCGATCACAACGTCTCCGGCATGCTCGTCACCGCGATGCGGCTGGTCAACTCGGTGGAGGCGGTCGTGGCGGCGGCGCCGGGACTCGTGTACGCGAAGGACCTCCCGATGATCACCGGGCGTGGCTTAATGACCAGATGAGAACCCTGCGGGCCGCCCTGGCCGTCACCGGCGCCGCCCTCCTCGCGGTGACGGGCGTGGGCGCCGCGAACGCCACCGACCCGTCGAGACGGGCACCGCTGCCGGTGCCGTACTCCCTCTTCTCCGGGGCCGCCCGGGCGCTCACCGCCCCGGGGGCGGAGCTGCCCGGGGCCAACGACTGGTCGTGCCGCCCCACCGCCGACAAGCCGCGCCCCGTGGTGTTGGTCCACGGCACCTGGGGCGGCGTGGTCACCAACTGGGCCACCTACGGGCCGCTGCTGCACAACGAGGGCTACTGCGTCTACACGCTCACCTACGGGGCGTTGCCCGGTCAGCCGTGGCCGGTCAGTCTCCTGGGCGGCCTGTCGGACATCACGGAGGTCTCGGTGCCGCAGGTCGGCGAGTTCGTCGACCGCGTCCTCGCCTCGACCGGTGCCGAGCAGGTCGACCTCGTCGGCCACTCGCAGGGGACGCTCGTCTCCGGCCTGGTCGCCAAGGTCGGCCGACCCGGCAAGGTGAACACCGTCGCCGCGATAGCCCCGCTGTGGCACGGCTCCCGCGGGACCGGGTCCGGGGCGATCGGCACCGCCCTGGCCAGCGGGGACCGCGGACGTGCGGTCGAGATCGCTCCGTCCCTCGGCCAGATGGCCGCCGGGTCGGAGACGCTCGAACTCCTGTGGTCGGGTGGCACCCCCTATGCGCCGGGCGTGACCTACCTCAACCTCGTGACCCGGTACGACCAGCTGGTCCGGCCGTACACCTCCGGTGTGGTCGAGGGCCCGCGGGCCACCAACATCACCATCCAGGACGGGTGTGAGCAGAACCGGGCCGAGCACCTGGCCATCGCCTCGGATCCCCGGACCGTGGACTTCGTGCTCAACGCCCTCGACCCCGCCGACCCGCGTGAACCGCGGTGTGAGGCGGTCGCCCCCTACCTGGGACCGATTCCCACGCCGCCGGGATCGTGAACCGGACCGGGATCGCGGGACTGCTCGCGGCGGCAGCCCTCGTCGTCGTCGCCCCCGTCCCCGCGGCTGCCGCGCCCACGGCGGCGGCCGCTCCCG
>NZ_JAALDT010000449.1:0-1277 GCF_014144995.1 Dietzia sp. DQ11-71
CACCGCCGTGAGGACAAGGACGCCGACTGGCGTGCGCCGTGGGAACGTGAGGACTGACCGCACGGTCGACTCCGTGCGAGAAGAGGAATGAATGACGACGCCTGACCACATACCCGCCGCCGATGCCCGGTCGCTCCCCACGGGGCGGGTCTTCGATGCCGAGCGCGCCGAGGCCGCGGTCCGCGAGCTGTTGATCGCCGTGGGCGAGGACCCGGAGCGCGAGGGGCTGCAGGACACACCCGCGCGGGTGGCCAGGGCCTACCGCGAGGTCTTCTCCGGGCTGTACACCGACCCGTCGGAGGTGCTGTCCAGGACCTTCGACGAGGACCACCGCGAGCTCGTGTTGGTGCGGGACATCCCCATCTACTCGACCTGCGAACACCACCTGGTGCCCTTCCACGGCGTCGCCCACATCGGCTACATCCCGGGACAGTCCGGGGCGGTCACTGGTCTGAGCAAGCTCGCCAGACTGGTGGATCTCTACGCCAAGCGGCCCCAGGTCCAGGAACGGCTCACCAGTCAGGTCGCCGACGCGCTGGTCGACAGGCTCGCACCCTCGGGCGTGCTCGTGGTGATCGAGTGCGAGCACCTGTGCATGTCGATGCGGGGGATCCGGAAGGCGGGGGCGGTCACCACGACCTCGGCCGTCCGCGGCAACATGCGAACCAACGCCTCCACCAGGGCGGAGGCGCTCGGCCTCCTGCGCGGGACGTGAGCGCGCCCGGTCTGCTGCCCCGCCCGGACCGGTGCGCGGTGATGGGCGTCCTCAACGTCACGGCCGACTCCTTCTCCGACGGTGGGCGCCACCTCGCGCATCACGACGCCGTCGCGCACGCCCGGCGCATGGTCTCCGACGGCGCCGACCTCATCGACATCGGTGGGGAGTCCACCCGGCCCGGCGCCCTCCGCGTCGAGGAGTCGGACGAGGAGCAGCGGGTCGTCCCGCTGGTCCGTGCGGTGTCCGGCCTCGCGCCGGTCTCGGTGGACACCATGCGCGCCGGGGTGGCGTCGCGTGCCCTCGAGGAGGGCGCGGCGATCGTCAACGACGTCTCGGGCGGGCTCGCCGACCCCGACATGTTGAGGGTCGTGGCCGAATACCGCGCCTCCGTCATCCTCATGCACTGGGTGTCTCCGGACGAGTACCGCGCCGGCGCGGGAGGCCGATCCGACTACGGCGGGGACGTCGTGGGTGCGGTGCGTGACCACCTGGCCCGCCGCGCCGACGCCGCGATCGCCGCGGGGGTCGACGCCGCCGGCATCGTGCTCGACCCGGGCCT
>NZ_JAALDT010000044.1:0-11050 GCF_014144995.1 Dietzia sp. DQ11-71
GATCGAGTCGTCCGGGCCGGGCCGGGCCGGGCCGAACGGGCGGCACCCGCGCACGGCGACCGCCTCCGTTCAGCGGCGCCAGTTGAGGCGACGGGGGCGCAGGGCGCGGGCGGCGTCCGCGTAACCGCGGCAGTACTCCCAGGTCACGTAGTCGTCCGGGATCGGGTCGAAGGCCGGCTCGTGGGGGAGCAGGGAGCCGTCCTCGAGGAGCTGCATGAGGTTGGCGCGGAGCATGTCCCACTCGTGGTAGTGCTCCTCGGCGCAGTCGTCACACTGGACCGCGACCCCCTTCACCCCGATCGGGGCCAGCAACCGACGGAACTCCGCGAGATCCGCGAGGTCCTCCTCGATCGCGCGCCGCTCGTCCGCGTCGAGCGGGCCCGTGGGCATGTCGTCATCGACGGGGTCGAGCTCGGCCAGCTCCGCGGCCGGATCATCCGGATCGCCGGCGAACGGGTCGGGCGGCATTCCGTGCCGTAGGGGATCGTCCACGACCTCCACCGTACCCGTGACCACGGTCTCACGTGGTCGACGGTTCGAGCCGCGGACCCCGGAACCACTATCCTCGAAAGACAGCACCTAGACGACCCCCCAGGAGGACGGCAGATGAGCGAGTCGAATGGCCCCGTGCGTACCGGCGGCGACGACCCGACCAAGGTCGCGATGGTGGGCCTGACGTTCGACGACGTGCTCCTCCTCCCGGCAGCCTCGGAGGTGGTCCCCAGTGAGGTCGACACCAGTACCCGCCTGACACGGGACATCACCCTGCGGGTGCCGCTGATCTCGTCGGCGATGGACACCGTGACCGAGGCCCGCATGGCCATCGCCATGGCACGGCAGGGCGGGATCGGCGTCCTGCACCGCAACCTCTCCGTGGGGGACCAGGCCGCCCAGGTCGAGACGGTGAAGCGGTCCGAGGCCGGGATGGTGACCGACCCGGTGACCTGCGCGCCCAGCGACACGTTGGCGGAGGTCGACGAGAAGTGCGCCCGCTACCGCATCTCCGGACTGCCGGTGACCGACGAGCGCGGTGAGCTGGTCGGCATCATCACCAACCGCGACATGCGGTTCGAGATGGACAAGTCCCGACGGGTCGACGAGGTCATGACCCGGGCGCCCCTGGTGGTCGCGCGGGAGGGCGTCACCGCGGAGGCGGCGCTCGGCCTGCTGCGCCGACACAAGATCGAGAAGCTGCCGATCGTCGACGGTGACGGGCGACTGACCGGACTCATCACGGTGAAGGACTTCGTCAAGACGGAGAAGCACCCCGACGCCACCAAGGACTCGGACGGCCGGCTGCGCGTGGCCGCCGCCATCGGCACCGGGGAGGACGCCTGGCAGCGTGCCGGGGCCCTCACCGACGCCGGGGTGGACGCCCTGGTGGTCGACACCGCCCACGCCCACAACCGCAACGCCCTCGACATGGTCGCCCGGGTCAAGCGGGAACTCGGCGACCGTGTGCAGGTGATCGGGGGCAACCTCGCCACCCGCGGGGCCGCCCAGGCGATGATCGACGCGGGCGCGGACGCCATCAAGGTGGGCATCGGCCCCGGGTCCATCTGCACCACCCGGGTGGTCGCGGGCGTGGGTGCCCCCCAGATCACCGCGATCCTCGAGGCCTCGGTCGCCGCGCACGCCGCGGGCATCCCCGTCATCGCCGACGGCGGTATGCAGTACTCCGGTGACGTGGCCAAGTCGATCGCCGCCGGCGCCTCGGCCTGCATGTTCGGGTCCCTGCTCGCGGGGTGCACCGAATCGCCGGGTGAGCTGATCTTCGTGGACGGCAAGCAGTACAAGGTCTACCGCGGCATGGGTTCGCTGGGCGCGATGCGTGGGCGCGGCAAGCCCGGGCAGGAGAAGTCGTTCTCCAAGGACCGGTACTTCCAGGACGATGTGCTGTCCGAGGAGAAGCTGGTGCCCGAGGGCATCGAGGGGCGGGTCCCGTATCGGGGAGACGTCGGTCAGGTACTCCACCAGCTCGCCGGCGGGCTGCGTGCGGGCATGGGCTACACCGGAGCCGCCACCATCCCGGAGATGCACCGTGCCCAGTTCGTCCAGATCACGGCCGCGGGGCTCAGGGAGAGCCATCCGCACGCGATCCAGATGACGGTCGAGGCCCCCAACTACAACGTCAAGGACTGAAGTCGCGTGCGCAATGTCGTGGAGATCGGCCTGGGTCGCGAGGCCCGTCGGATGTTCGGGCTGGGCGAGGTCGACATCGTCCCCTCCCGCCGGACCCGCAGCTCCAAGGAGGTGTCCACCTCCTGGCAGATCGACGCCTACCAGATGGACATCCCGGTGATGACACACCCGACCGACGCGGTGGTCTCCCCGGACTCGGCGGTGGAGTTCTCCAAGCTCGGTGGTCTGGCCGTGCTCAACGGAGAGGGACTGTGGGCCCGTCACGCCGATCCCGGTGCCGTGATCGCCGAGCTGCGGGAGCTCGCGCTGGATGACGTGACCGGACACCGGGCCGTGGCGCGACTGCAGAAGCTGCACCGTGCCCCGATCGACCGCGAGCTCCTCGCCGCCGCGGTTCACCGCATCCGCGACGAGGGCGCGACCGTGGCGGTGCGGGTCTCACCGCAGCACGCGCGCGAGCTCACCCCGGGGCTCGTCGCGGCGGGGATCGACCTGCTGGTGGTGCAGGGCACGATCATCTCGGCGGAGCACGTCAGCGGTGAGGACGCCCCGCTCGACCTCAAGGAGTTCATCGGTGGCCTCGATGTCCCGGTGATCGCCGGCGGCGTCGTCGACTACAAGACCGCCCTGCACCTCATGCGCACGGGCGCCGCCGGTGTGATCGTGGGATACGGCGGGGTCGACGGCATCACCACCACCGGCCAGGTGCTGGGTATGGAGGTCCACATGGCCACCGCGATCGCCGACGCGGCCGCAGCCCGGCGGGACTACCTCGACGAGACCGGAGGCCGCTACGTGCACGTGCTGGCCGACGGCGACATCTACACCTCCGGTGACATCGCCCGCGCCGTGGCGTGCGGCGCCGACGCGGTGGTCCTGGGTCCGCTGCTCGCCGGCTCGCTGGAGTCCCCGGGCCGCGGTGTCTACTGGGACGCGGTGTCCGCCCACCCCAAGGTGCCGCGCGGGCATGTGTCCGAGGTGGAGGACGAGACGGCCCTGGCGCCACTGGAAGAGGTCCTCGAGGGGCCCACCAGCGTCCCCGACGGCACCCGCAACCTCATGGGCGGACTGCGTCGCGCGATGGCGAAGTGCGGCTACTCCGATGTCAAGGGTTTCCAGAAGGTGGACCTGTCCGTCCGGCCCTGACCGCCCGACCATGGGTCGGACGCATCCACACTCTGGACAAACCGGGGCCTACTGTCCGGTAGGTTCGATGGTGCTCGGGTACTGTGATGCCCACCATCGACCACTCCTGGGAGTTGCACCATGACGCCGCACGCACCATCGACCCCGACCGACGCCCCCACCACGCCGACGGACACGGATGTCGTCGTCATCGGATCCGGTTTCGGTGGCAGCGTGACGGCCCTGCGGCTGTCGGAGAAGGGGTACCGCGTCACGGTCATCGAGGCGGGTCGCCGCTTCGAGGACGCGGACCTGCCCAAGACGTCCTGGCGACTCCACCGGTACGTGTGGGCGCCCAAGCTCAAGCTGTTCGGGATCCAGCGCGTCCACATGATGCGTGACGTGATGATCCTCGCGGGCGCGGGCGTGGGCGGCGGCTCCCTCAACTACGCCAACACCCTGTACAAGCCGACCGGCCAGTTCTTCAAGGACCGGCAGTGGGGCCACATCACGGACTGGGAGTCCGAACTCTCCCCGTTCTACGACCAGGGCCGCCGCATGCTGGGCGTGGTCACCAACCCCACGCACACCCACTCGGACGAGGTCATGAAGAAGGTGGCCCGCGACATGGGCGCCGAGGACACCTTCGTCTACACCCCGGTCGGCGTGTTCTTCGGCGAGAAGACCGGCGGTCAGGGCAAGCCCGGCGAGCTCGTCCCCGATCCGTACTTCGGCGGGGTGGGGCCGGACCGCAACGCGTGCATCGAGTGCGGCGAGTGCATGACCGGCTGCCGGCACAACGCCAAGAACACGCTGATGAAGAACTACCTCGCCCTCGCCGAGCGCGCGGGCGCCCGCATCCTGGACCGGACCACGGTCAGCGACCTGCGCGAGCGCGGCGACGGCACGTGGGAGATCACCCTCGAGCGGACGGGCGCCTGGACGCGTCGCGGCAAGCGCACCACCACGGTGACCGCCGGTCAGGTCGTCGTGGCGGCCGGCACCTGGGGAACCCAGCACCTGCTCCACTACGCCAAGGACTCCGGGTCCCTTCCCAAGCTGTCGGATGCGATCGGTCGGCTCACCCGCACCAATTCCGAGGCGATCCTCGGGGCGATGCGACCGAACTACAAGCCGGAGCAGGACTTCTCCGAGGGTGTGGCCATCACGTCGTCGTTCCATCCCCGCCCCGACACCCACATCGAACCGGTCCGGTACGGCAAGGGCTCCAACGCCATCGCCATCCTGCAGACCCTGCTGACGGACGGCGACGGGCCGCTCCCGCGGTGGCGCACCCTGCTGAACGAGGTCCGGCGCGAGCCGGCCATGTTCATGCAGCTGTTCTACCTGCGCCGCTGGAGCCAGCGTTCGGTGATCGCGCTCGTGATGCAGAACCTGGACAACTCGCTGCAGACCTACGTCAAGCGCTTCGGTCCGTTCAGGTACGTCACCAGCAAGCAGGGTCACGGGGAGCCCAACCCCACCTGGATCCCCGCCGGAAACGAGGCCACCCGCAAGATCGCCGAGGAGATCGGCGGCCTGCCCGGGGGCACGTGGGGCGAGATCGCGAACATCCCGCTCACCGCCCACTTCCTGGGCGGCTGCGTGATCTCGGATTCGCCCGAGACCGGGGTCGTGGACCCGTACCACCGCGTGTGGAACTACCCGACGATGCACATCGTGGACGGATCGGCGATCTCCGCGAACCTCGGTGTCAACCCGGCGCTCAGCATCACCGCCCAGGCCGAGCGGGCCATGTCGCTGTGGCCCAACAAGGGTGAGGCCGACCAGCGCCCGGCCCAGGGCGAGGACTACCGGCGCCTGTCGCCGGTCCCGCCCGTGTCGCCGATGGTCCCGGAGGCCGCGCCGGGAGCCCTGCGGCTGCCGATCGTCCAGGTCAGCTGACGGTCTACCCGTGGTCAGGAGGCGGTGAGCCCGGTCAGGGGGCGGTGAGCTCGAGCAACTCGTCGAGCGCCGCCGTGATCCCGCGGGCCACCGCGTCCGGGTCCGGCACCAGGTGTTCGCACGAGATCACCCCCAGGTCGAGCCGCCCGTCGGTCGACAGGCTTGTCACGGACAGCCCCGCACCGTGGAGCAGCGGGCCGAAGGGGTGCATGTGGGTGATCCGCGCGCCGAGGAAGTAGAGGGCGTGACGGGGGCCGGGCACGTTCGAGACGATGAGGTTGTAGATCACCGGGTGGACGTCGGCGAGCCGGAGTGCCTCGTACGCCCGCATGCCCATGTCGAGTAGCCGACGGGGGCCCATGCGGGCCCAGTTGTCCAGGAGCGCCGGTCGGATGCTCGCGGCCTGGCGCTTCGTGGTCTCCGCTGCGGCGGAGATCCGCTCGTACCGTTCGACCGGGTCGGCCACATCCGTGGCCAGGGAGGCGAACATGGCCGACACCTGGTTGGCGCCACCGGTGGCCAGATCGTCTCGGGTGGACATGGGGACGATCGCCACCATGGAGGAGGCGGGGGCGTCTCCGTGGGCCTCGAGGTAGGACCTCACAGCACCGCCGACCACGGTGAGGAGGACGTCGTTGACGGTGCCGCCGAGGCGGGCGGTGACGAGCTTGACGGACGCCAGGTCGAGTGATGCGGTGGCCACGGCGCGGTGCGGGGTGAGCGAGTGGTTGAAGAGGGTCCGCGGCGCCGTGAACGGGGCCGGCATGGATTCCCCGTGGCCGGCCCGGCCGCGGGCGCGTCTCATGGCCGCGGGGACCGACAGCGTCTCGGGGAGCAGACGGAGGAGGGCCAGGGGCCGGCCCAGCACGTCGCGGGCGCCACCGGCGATCAGTTGCAGGGTGTTGGCCCGTCCGACGTGCGTGCGCACGAGCGCGGGATCCTGGTCGGGCGTGGTGGCGTCCGTCGCGGCGAGGGCGGAGAGCAACTCGGCGCCCAGCATCCCGTCGATCACCGAGTGGTGGACCCGGCAGAACGCGCTGACGGTCGGCGCGTGCGGGTCACCCCGTTCGATGATCCAGACCTGCCACAGCGGGTGGGCGCGGTCCGGCGGGGTGGAGGCGAGTCGACCGCACGTCTCCAGCAGCTCGTCCTCGGTGCCGGCCGGCCCGAGTGCGATCCGGCGTAGGTGGTGGGTGATGTCGAAGTCGAAGTCCTCGACCCACGCCGGGTGGCCGGGGTTCCACGGTGAGTCGTGGACCTTGCGGCGGAACGGGGGGACGGCCTTGACCCGGCGGGCGAGCCCGGATCGGAGGCGTTCGAACGAGTAGCCCTCCTCGATGGTGGTCACGTCGAGGTGGACCAGGCCGTTGATCACCATCACCTGCTCGGGGGTCTCGAGGTAGAGGAAGCTCGCGTCGAGCCCTTCATCCGTTCCACGTGTCAGCCCTCCCCGGCGGCCGCCGACCGCGCCGCCTCCCGGGTGAGTTCCAGCAGCCGGGCCATCGCCTCCCGGATCCCGGTGGCGAGCAGGTCGGGGTCGGGGGCGAGGTGCTCGCAGGCGTTGATCCCCACGTCGAGTCGACCGCCCATGGACATGGCGGTGACCGAGAGTCCGGAACCGTGCATGAGGGGCCCGAGCGGGTAGACGTGGGTCACCCGGCATCCGAGGAAGTCCAGTCCCTGACGGGGCCCGGGGATGTTCGACACGACGAGGTTGTGCACGACCGGGTGCAGGTCCGCCAGGTGGAAGTCGCCGTAGATCCGCATCAACATCTGCAGGGTCCTGGCGGGGGCGAGCGTGGCGACGTCCTGGATGAGGTCCGGCCGCATGCCGTTCTTCGACTGCTTCTTGCCCCGGTTGGTGCGGGCGGAGATGGCGCGAAGGCGCTCGAGCGGGTCCGCGATGTCGGTCCCCAGGGACGCGAACAGGACCGTCACGCGGTTGTTGCCCCGGGAGCCCTCGGCGTCGCGGGTGGAGACGGGGACCACGGCGACGAGCGACGTGTCGGGCAGGTCGTCGTGGGAGCGCAGGTACCGCCGCAGCGCGCCGCCCATCACCGCCAGGAACACGTCGTTGACGGTCACGCCGAAGGCGTCCTTGATCTCGCTGATCTCGCCGAGGTCGAGTGAGGCACCCCAGACCGCCCGGTGGGGGGTGATGGTGGCGTTGAAGCGGGTGCGGGGCGCGGTGAACGGTGCCGCCCTGGGGACGACGACGAGGTCGTCCGTGGCGTCGGCCGTGCCCGTCTCCTCCGGGGCCGGATCGTCCGACTTCTTCCTGGCCGCCGTGGCCCTGCGCAGTGTGAAGGCGAGCGCGGCGACCTCGGGTACCAGCCGGGCCAGGGTCAGCGGGCGACGTACGGAGAAATCCCACCACCCGCCGGCGAAGAGCCGGATGGGGTTGGCGTTGCCCGCCTCGACGCGGACCATGTCGAGGTCGCGGGCGGAGGGCTGCTCTCCGGCGGAGGCGAACTTGCGCAGGATGTTCGCGCCGTTGGCCCCGTCGAGGATGGCGTGTTGAGCCCGGAAGTACACGACGATGGTGTCCGGTTCGGTGAGCCGCTCGAGGACCCACATCTCCCACAGGGGGCGTGACCTGTCCAGCGGGCGGCTGCCGAGCGTGCCGCACATCTCGAACACCGCGCGGTCGTCACCGGGGTGGTCCACGTCGACGCGGCGGACGTGTGCGGTGATGTCGAGGTCGTATTCCTCGACCCAGGCGGGGTGGCCGAGGTTGAGCGGGGAGTCGTAGATCTTGCGGCGGAGTTCGGGCAGTTCCTTGATCCGGCGGCCGAGCTCGGTCCGGAGCCATTCGAAGGAGTACCCGACCTCGAGGCCGGAGACGTCGACGAAGAGGACTCCGCCCACCACGAGGGGTTGCTGGGCGGTTTCCATGTACAGCAGGCTCGCGTCGAAACCGGTCATTCGCTCCATCGATGCGCTCCAGCTCTCTCGGTCCGGGGCCGGCCGGGGTCGTGGTGGGGTTCATTGTGAACCCCGGCACGGGGGATGTGGCCGAGTTCGGCGGATGGGCCGCGGGGCCTAGACTCGACCCCGTGGCCGAGAACGCACAGACCGACTCCCAGATCGCCGCCGAGGCGGTGGCGCCCCGCCCGGTACTCGTGGTGGACTTCGGCGCCCAGTACGCGCAGCTCATCGCGCGCCGCGTGCGCGAGGCGCGCATCTACTCCGAGGTGATCCCGCACACCGCGACGATCGAGGAGATCCGCGCCAAGGATCCCGTCGCCCTGGTGTTGTCCGGCGGACCAGCGAGCGTGTACGCCGAGGACGCGCCCTCGCTCGACCCGGCGGTGTTCGATCTGGGTCTGCCGGTGTTCGGCATCTGTTACGGCTTCCAGGCGATGGCCGGTGCCCTCGGCGGCGAGGTCGCGCACACGGGTAGCCGCGAGTACGGCCGCACCGACGTGAGCGTGTCAGGCGGCCTCCTGCACGCCGGCCTGCCGGAGCACCACCCGGTGTGGATGAGCCACGGGGACGCGGTCACGGCCGCGCCCGAGGGGTTCACCGTCACCGCGTCGTCGTCCGGTGCCCCGGTCGCCGCGTTCGAGTGCACCGAGCGGCGCATGGCCGGAGTGCAGTACCACCCGGAGGTCCTGCATTCGCCGCACGGCCAGCAGGTGCTGAGCCGCTTCCTCACCGAGGTGGCGGGGCTCGAGCCGACGTGGACCGCGTCGAACATCGCCGACCAGCTGGTGGAGGCCGTCCGCGAGCAGATCGGCGACGGCCACGCGATCTGCGGCCTGTCGGGCGGCGTCGACTCGGCCGTCGCGGCCGCCCTGGTCCAGCGTGCGATCGGGGACCGCCTCACGTGTGTGTTCGTCGACCACGGACTGTTGCGTGCGGGCGAGCGTGAGCAGGTCGAGAACGACTTCGTGGCCGCCACCGGTGCCCGCCTCATCACGCTGGACGACTCCGATGTCTTCCTCGGGCACCTCGCCGATGTCACCGACCCGGAGACCAAGCGCAAGATCATCGGCCGCGAGTTCATCCGGTCCTTCGAGCGGGCGGTGACGCAGGCGCTCGAACTCCAGGGTTCCGGTGAGGCCGCCGCCTCTTCCGTCGACTTCCTCGTCCAGGGCACCCTCTACCCGGACGTCGTCGAGTCCGGTGGCGGAGCGGGTACGGCCAACATCAAGAGCCACCACAATGTCGGCGGACTGCCGGACGATGTGGAGTTCACGCTCGTCGAGCCACTGCGGTTGCTGTTCAAGGACGAGGTCCGCGCCGTGGGCCGTGAGCTCGGTCTGCCCGAGGCGATCGTCGGCCGCCACCCGTTCCCCGGTCCGGGCCTGGCGATCCGCATCGTCGGCGCCGTGGACCGCGACCGACTGGAGACCCTGCGCGCGGCGGACGCGATCGTGCGCGAGGAGATGACCGCGGCGGGCCTGGACTCCACGGTGTGGCAGTGCCCGGTGGTCCTGCTGGCCGATGTCCGGTCGGTGGGCGTGCAGGGCGACGGCCGGACGTACGGTCATCCGATCGTGCTGCGGCCGGTGAGTTCCGAGGACGCCATGACCGCCGACTGGACGCGCGTGCCGTACGAGACGCTGGCGCTGATCTCCAACCGCATCACCAACGAGGTCCCGGACGTCAACCGGGTCGTGCTGGACGTGACGAGCAAGCCGCCGGGCACCATCGAGTGGGAGTGAGCCGCCCCCGCACGCCCACACCACCCCACCGCCCCCACCGCCCGGGCATCCGCTCCCGCGCCTGAACTCTCGCTCGCGCGCCTGTACGTTCCGGATACAGCCGCCCCCCGCGATGGCGTCTGGCCTGCCCCGCGGCTCACGCGAGACGCCTTCGCGGCGGGCGGCTGTCCACGCCGCCGACGAATTCGGGGCCGATGGATGGCGCAGGGGCCGTGCGGCGCGTATCGCGGTCGGGCGTCAGCGGCGGATGACCATCATCAGTCCCACGAGCACCGCCAGGACGAGTCCCGCGGCCAGCAACGCCGTCGGGGCGATCGCGGGCGCTCCCAGGATCGCCCACACCGCCACTCCCAGCGAGGTCACGCCGGCCAGGGCGAGCACCGGCGACCCGAACCGCCGGTGCTCCACCACCTCGACGGCGCCGGCCGGGGTGGTCGCGGGCTCGGGGGAGACCCCGAATCCGAGCGGTTCGGGTGTCGGGTATCCGGTGCCGTAGGGCAGCGGGTCGTACAGCTGCGGGTCGAACCGCGGCGACTGCTCGGGCGGGGCTCCCGCGGTGGAGTGGTGGCGGTCGTCTGCGGGCGTGTTCGTATTCATCGGGTGACCTTCACGCTTCCCATCTCGGTGGTGATGTCCAGGGTCAGGATTGGCCCGTCGGTGTCGGCGGGCGGGTCGGGGCAGTCGACGGAGCCGATCTCGGTCCGGCAGTCGGCCTGCACGGCGAGCCCGTCGGGCAGCAGCACCCGCACCTCACCGACCTCGTTGGTGATGCTGTAGCTGCGGTCGCGGTCCAGTTCGAGCTCGCGCATGTCGACGGTGACGGTGCCGACCTCGTGGGTGACCGGCGTGTCGAGCTGGGCGGGGGAGGTGATCTCCACCCGCTCGTCGCCGAAGGTCTCCCAGCCACCCGTGGGGACCTGGACCGACAGGGCGAGCAGCACGAACCCGACGAGTGGTCCGGCCACCACGAGCAGCCCGTACCCGCGGCGGGTGACGGCGCCGACGAGCAGCCCGCCGGCCACCACCGCCAGGGCGATCGCGGCGATGCGCGTGGTGTCGAGCCAGGTGAATCCGCCCAGCGTCGACAACCCGGTGGCGACCGCGGTCGCGATGAGTGCCAGGCCGAGCGTGACCTTGGTCAGCCGCGACCGGGGCCGGGTCGGTTCGACCGGGGCGGGGGCGAGGCCGGGTTCGGGCAGGTCCCACGC
>NZ_JAALDT010000450.1:0-1395 GCF_014144995.1 Dietzia sp. DQ11-71
GGCCGGGCCGAGCGAGGCCCCGGTGATCTGTACCGAGACCGTCACCTCCCCGGCGGTCAGCGGACCGGTCGGGTCCTCCGGCACGGAGACGTCGGTGGCCACGGCCTCCACCGCGACCGGCCCGAGCCCGGGCCGGTCGACCCCTTCGACCCGGATCGCCGCCGAGACGAGGGTGTCCGGGCCGGACCACCGCGACCCCGGCGCGCCGCCGATCGTCACCGACGGGGGCCCGTCACCAGCGTTCCCCGGGTCGATCCGACCGGACAGGTCGGCCTCGATCCGTGAGGCGGACACCGTCTCCACGGTGAAGGCGCTGCCGGCCACGACGGCCACGGCGACAGCCGCGATGACGACGGGGCGGGGGAGTCTCATGGCATTCAGGTGTACTCCAATCCCCGTTTCGGGGGTGCGGGTCGCTAGTATCGTCTCGGCCCCCGGACGGAGAGGAAGCGACATGGACGTAGTGCTCCTCGCCGCTGAAGCAGACCCGGAGGCGGTCATCCCCGCGCTGCCTCTCCTCCCGCACTCGGTGCGTGTACTCCCGCCGCTGGCGTCCTCGCTGGGGGATCTCTCCGGTGCGGCACTCGCCCTGGTCGACGCGCGGAGTGATCTCGCGGCGTCGCGGGCACTGTGCAGGCTGCTGTCCGGTGGCGGGGACCTCGCCGTCATCGCCGTCGTCTCCGAGGGGGGACTGATCGCCGTCAGCGGGGACTGGGGCCTCGACGACATCCTCCTGCCGACCACCGGGCCGGCGGAGGTGGACGCCCGGTTCCGCCTCGCCGCCGCGCGACACTCGTCCCAGGGCGAGGCGGACGGTGGCCTCCTCACGGTCGGCGAGCTGGTCATCGACGAGGAGACCTACGTCGCCCGCGTCAAGGGGCGCCCCCTGGATCTGACCTACAAGGAGTTCGAGCTCCTCAAGCACCTGTGCCAGCATCCCGGCCGGGTCTTCTCCCGCGCGCAGCTGCTCCAGGAGGTGTGGGGTTACGACTTCTTCGGTGGAACCCGGACCGTCGACGTCCACGTCCGGCGACTGCGCGCCAAGCTCGGTCCCGATCACGAGTCGCTCATCGGCACCGTCCGTAACGTCGGGTACAAAGCGGTCCGGCCGTCGGATCGCAGGGAGGACGGAGGCGACGCATGACAGTCACCGAACGCGCACCGGACGCCGGTGCCGCCGACCGCATCGAGGCGATGGCCCGGCAGGCGGGATCGGTTGACGGGGTCGCACCCCTCGGTGAGCAACCCCTCCGGGCCCTCCGCGGGCCGGCCGGCGGGGCGCGTCACTTCCTCGCGACCGACCCCGATGAGACCGGTGCCGCCGCGGGCGGGGGTGCCGTCGACCCCGTGATCGTCGGCTACGCCCAGCTCGTCGGCGCCGGGGACGAGGCCTCG
>NZ_JAALDT010000451.1:0-1318 GCF_014144995.1 Dietzia sp. DQ11-71
GGTGGCCGCGACCGCGCCGGTGGCCTCGACCGCCCCGGTCTCCGCCATGCTTCCCGAATGGACGTGCGGGCCCGTGGCCTCGAGCTCCCCGGTCGCCCCCATCGCGCCCGTGGCTTCCATCGCGCCCGTGGCCTCCATCGCGCCCGTCGCCTCGGTCAGACCGGTCGCCGTGGCGGCCTCCGTCACCGCCACCGCCTCGGTCCGCATCGTGGCCTGCGTACCGACGCTGGGTTCGCCCTCCTCGAGCGGGTCGTCCCACTTCCGGTAACTCATCGCTGCTCCTCCGGCACATACCTGGGCACCGGCATCCCGGGGTTGGGCCCCAGCCCGGACAACCACGTCGAATACATGCGGTTCCACGTGCCGTCCGCCCTGATCCGTTCGAGCGTGGAGTTGACCTGACGGACCAGCCCGTCGGTGTTGTCGCCCGGCGTGGACTTGGCGATGCCCACCCCGTACGGTTCCGCGTCGAGCTGCGGCCCCACGATCTCCAGGTACGGGTCCTGCGCGGTGATGCCCACGAGGATCGCGTCGTCGGTGGTGATCGCGTCCACCTGGTTCTGCTGGATGGCCACGAGGCAGTCCGCCCACGTGTTCACCGACAGCACCGTGATCCGATCCAACTCCTCCCACAACCGCGACGCCGACGTCGTCCCGGCGGCCACGCACACGCGCTTGCCCTCGAGGTGTTCGATCTCCGTGATCCCCGACCCGCGCACCGCCAGCACCCGCTGGTAGGCCTGGTAGTACGGCACCGAGAACGTCACCCGCTCGCGCCGTGCGCACGTGATGGACATCGACCGGATCACCACGTCCACCTGGTCGTTCTCCAGCGCCTCGAGCCGGTTCGACGACGTCAGCGACCGGAACTCCACCTGTCGCGGATCGCCGAAGATGTCCGCGGCGATCTCGCGCGCCAGGTCCACGTCGAAGCCGGTGAGTTGGCCGCTGGCCGGGTCGCGGAAGGAGAACAGGTTGGAGCCCTGGTCCAGTCCCACGATCAGTCGACCCCGCTCGAGGATCCGCGGCACCCGCTCCGCGGGGGTGGCGTCGTTCGGCCGCAGACTGGGCAGAGGATCGCAGCTCTCGTCGTTCTCGTCGGGCAGGCCGGCGGGGACGTCCGTGCTGATCACCGCGCCGGCGGGAAGCGGCATCACCGCGTCGATCTGCGGGATCCCCGCCCCGGGTATTCCGGCCGACTCCGCGGTCGCGTCTCGTTCCGGCCCGCCCGCGCCGGGGCCGCCCTCGTCGTCGTCGACCCCACACGCCGACCCGAACGCCAGGGCCGCCACCATCACGCCCCCGAGCGCGACCCGCC
>NZ_JAALDT010000452.1:0-2247 GCF_014144995.1 Dietzia sp. DQ11-71
CGCTCCCACGAACAGCGAGAGTGCCACGCCCGCGACGAGCAACGTCGACGAGGCCACCGTGCCGATCACGACACGGTGGCGCCGCTGCACGGTCGGTACGGCCGGCACCGCCGACCCACCCGCCGACCCACCCGCCGGGAGGGCGGGCGGGTCGGCGGTGCTCGTCGCTGGGGTGGTCACGCGCGTCAGGCCTGCTGTGCTGCCGCGATGATGTCGGGCACGACGTTCTCCAGCGCCCACGGCAGGCTCAGGGGCGAGGAGGCGGAGATCGAGAGGACCTGCTGCTCGTCGGTCTGCACGACCATCCGCCCGGCCTCGACGGCGGGGATGCGCCCGAGCAGCGGGTCGGACTCGATGGCCTCGCGGACCTCGGGGGAGGCGGCGTAGGTGACGAGGATGTCGGAGACCAGCTCGTCGGCGCGCTCGGGTGACCAGGTCACCGCGAACTCCTCGGGCGAGCCGCTCGACGCCTCGGCGACGACCGGCGCCTGGACCATCCCGAGCTGCTCGAGGAAGCGGGGGCGGTTGTCGACGTCGGTGAAGGCGTAGATCTTCTCCGCCGCGTCGGGGTCGACGGTGCCGTAGATGAAGGTCGTGTCGCGGATTCCCGGGTTGTCCGAGGCGACCTGATCGATCTGCCCCTCGACGTCCGTGATGAGCTCCTCGGCGGCCTCGGAACGGCCGAGGGCCTCGCCGATCAGCCGGGTCGAGTCCTGCCAGGCGGTGCCGAACGCGACATCGCCCTCCGGCATCGCGATGGTGGGGGCGATCTTCGAGAGGGTCTCGTACTCCTCTGCGGTCATCCCGGAGTAGACACCCAGGATGAGGTCCGGCTCAAGGGCCGCGATCGCCTCGGTGTTGATTCCGTCGGTCTCGGAGTACAGCGTCGGCATGTCACCGCCGACCTCCTCCAGCTCCGCGTCGAACCAGTCGGTGGACCCGTTCGCGTTGGCGCCGAACGAGTTGCGGGGCATCCCCACCGGAACCACACCCAGCGCCAGGGAGACGTCGGCGTTGACCCAGGAGATGGTGGCCACCCGCTGGGGCGCCTCCGCGATCTCGGTCTCGCCGTAGGCGTGCGCGATGGTGCGGGGGAACTCGCCCTGCCGCTCAACCTCGCCTCCCGCGCCGGCGTCCCCGCCGTCGCCGACGGCGCCGGTCGAGCACCCGGCCAGCACGGCCAGGAGCGCCGCGAAGGCCGCGAGGGCCACGAGGACCGCCCGGGCCCGAGGGAGCGCGGGGCCGTCAGGTCCGTCGAGCGTCAGCCGGGATCGTGCAGCGGGTGCGGTCATGGGGTCTCCGTCTGGTGTGGAACGTCGCCCGGCCCGCAAACGACCCGAGCCACTTAGGCTTGGCTTACCTTGGTGGGCGTCACGGTAGCGGGATCCGAACC
Organism: Dietzia sp. DQ11-71; assembly: GCF_014144995.1. Lineage (NCBI taxonomy): Bacteria > Bacillati > Actinomycetota > Actinomycetes > Mycobacteriales > Dietziaceae > Dietzia > Dietzia sp. DQ11-71. The sequence continues at coordinate 1,394 of NZ_JAALDT010000452.1, forward strand.
CCCGACGCAACAGCTACGTCAAAGATTTCCACTTCACCTGTCCCGCAACGTGATTCATGTCACTCTGCTGTTGTTTAGGTAAGCCTACCCTGCATAGCGTTCGGTCGCGCCACTGTCCCCGAGTAGGTCGGAGTACCCGTGAACGATCCATTGTTGAGCAGCCGGAACCGGGAGGCCCACGCCGCCGCCCTGGCTGCCGCGACCGCCGAGGTGAGCCGGTATCTCGACGGTCGGACCACGCCGCGCTCGTCCGCGTCGCCCTCGACGTTGGAAGCGCAGACCGCCGCCGTCGATCTCGCCGCACCGCTGGGCACGCTGGACAGGGCACTCGAGGAGGTCCGGGAGCTCTACCTCGACCACGCCGTCGGCTACCACCACCCGCGCTACCTCGCCCACCTCAACTGCCCGATCACCATCCCGGCGGTCGCCGCCGAGGCACTCGCGACATCGGTCAATACGGCTGTGGAGACCTGGGACCAGGGAGCGTCGGCGTGTCTGATCGAACAGAGGCTCATCGACTGGGTCACCGGGCTCATCGGTTTCGACGCCACCCCCCGCCCGGACGGCGTCTTCACCACCGGCGGTACCGCCTCCAACCTGCAGGGCCTGTTCACCGCCCGCGAGGACCGCCTCTCCCGACACGGCCCCGGGCGCCGGGGGGCGGAGCGGGACACGGACCGCGGCGCCCGACTGACCCGCCTGCGCATCGTCACCGGCGAACACGCCCACCTCAGCGTGGTCAAGGCGGCCCGCCTGCTGGGACTCTCGCCGGATGCGGTCATCGCCCTGCCCGGTGACGGCGACCGGATGGACCCCGCGACCCTGGACCGCACCCTGTCCGCGCTGGCCGACGC
>NZ_JAALDT010000453.1:0-1329 GCF_014144995.1 Dietzia sp. DQ11-71
CGGAACGTGCCAGTACAGCGCGCTCGGCTGGACCCCCAACCGGGTCGCCAACGTCCGCATCGACATGCCGGGCAGCCCCGACTCGCGGAGCAGTTCCAGGGCGGTGTCGACGACCGCCGTCTTTGTCAGGGCCACGGGCGCCGATCCTACCGGCCGCCACAACCCTCTCCTGAACGCTGTACAAGTCGACGACCGTGCGCTAGCCTGAACGGCGTTCAATGAACGCCGTTCAGGAGGAACCATGGCCATCACGACCCCCCGCTGGCACGAGCTCGCGGATCACGTACTCGACGGCGGAGTCGTCACCGCGGCGGACGCCCTCGCCGTGCTCCGGTCCCCGGACTCCGAGCTCATGGAGGTGGTCGCGGCCGCGTCCCGGCTGCGGTTCCAGCACTTCGGCAACAAGGTCAAGGTCAACTACCTGGTCAACCTCAAGAGCGGCCTGTGCCCGGAGGACTGCTTCTACTGCTCGCAGCGGCTCAACTCCACCGCCGGCATCCTGCGCTACACCTGGCTCAACACCGAGGAGGCCGTCACCGCGGCCAAGGCGGGCATCGCGGCCGGCGCCTCCCGAGTGTGCCTGGTCGCCAGCGGCACCGGCCCCAGCAATCGCGAGGTCGGCAAGGTCTCCGACATCATCGAGGCCATCAAGTCCGACACCCCGGGCGTCGAGGTGTGCGCCTGCCTGGGTGCACTGAAGGATGGCCAGGCGGAGAAGCTGTGCTCCAGCGGCGCCGACGCCTACAACCACAACCTCAACACGGCCGAGAGCCATTACGAGGACATCTGCACCACCCACACCTACGCCGACCGGGAGCACACGGTCGCCCAGGCCCACGGCGCCGGACTCTCGGCGTGCTCGGGCTTCATCGCGGGCATGGGTGAGACGCACGAGCAGCTCGTCGAGCTCGCCTTCGACCTGCGCGCCAAGGGAGTCGACTCGATCCCGGTCAACTTCCTGCTGCCCTTCGACGGCACCCCGCTCGAGGGCGTGGACACCCTCAACCCGCGGGACTGCCTGCGCATCCTCGCGATGGTCCGCTTCGTCGCCCCCGACACCGAGATCCGGATGGCCGCCGGCCGCGAACGCCACCTCGGCTACCTCCAGGGCATGGGCCTCTACGTGGCCAACTCGCTGTTCCTGGGCGACTACCTCACCAGCGAGGGCCAGCCCGGCGGCGAGGACCTCCAGATGATCGCCGACGCCGGCCTCGAGGTCCTCCAGATGGACCACCCGGCCGGGGACACCGGGGACGGGACGGTGGAGGCCGCCACCGCGAACGCGCCCGCGGATGCCGCCGGGCCGGCCACGCCCGTCGCCGCCACCGG
>NZ_JAALDT010000454.1:0-3949 GCF_014144995.1 Dietzia sp. DQ11-71
GGTGACGGGCGGGCCGCTGTTCGGACCCCCGGCGTGGTGGTCGTGCGCTCGAGCGTCGTGCCCGCGCCCCGGGACCAGGTGTGGGCGCGGGTCGTCACGGCCGAGGGCGTCGCGGACGAGTTCGGCCCGTTGCTGACGATGCGGTTCCCCAGGTCGCTGCGGGGGGCGTCGATCGCGGACCTCCCGCTCGGTCGCCCGGCGGGGCGGGCGTGGATCCTGCTGGCGGGGATCGTCCCGGTCGAGTTCGACGACCTGGTGATCACCGGGATGGAGGCGCCGCGCTACTTCCAGGAGCGCTCGAGCCTGGGGTCGTGCCGCGTGTGGGAGCACCGCCGGGAGCTCGACGACCTGCCCGACGGCTCGACCCGGGTGACCGACACCCTGCGGGCCGAACCCCGGACGGTGCTGCCGGGACCGGTGGTGCGGATGGTGGTCGGTGCGCTGTTCCGGCATCGTCACCGGCGGCTGATCCGGAAGTTCTCGGCCCAGATGTGACACGGGGAACTGCGTGAACGTCCCCGCGGGGCGCACAATGACGGTAGGTGCTCCCTGCGACGAGATACGGCGCGGGAGGCCGTCCCCGAGGGGGAATCACTATGCAGACCGCGACACTTCACGGACGAGAGCTGGTCTACCGCGAGGCGGGTGCCGGCGAAGGCAAGCCGACGATCCTGCTCATCCACGGCATGGCCGGTAGCTCGACCACCTGGCGCGAACTCATCCCGCGCCTGGACGCCCACTTCCACGTCATCGCCCCGGACCTGCCCGGTCACGGGGAGAGTTCACTCGACTTCGACGACTACTCGCTCGGCGCGATGGCCTCCGCCCTGCGCGACCTGTTGGTGGTCAAGGGCATCAAGCGATGCACGGTCATCGGACAATCGCTCGGCGGCGGCGTCGCCATGCAGTTCGTCTACCAATACCCCGAGTACTGCGAGCGGATCGTCCTGATCGGCAGCGGCGGCCTGGGCAAGGAGGTCAACTGGATCCTCCGGATGCTGGCCGTCCCCGGCGCCGAACTCCTGCTGACGATCGGCGCGGCCCCGGTCTTCGTGAACGCCGGGAACTCGGTGGGGCGCTTCTTCTCCGGCCTGGGCATCCGGGCCGACGCGATCACCGAGTCCTGGATGTCGTACGACTCACTCAGTAGGCCCGGTCACCGCAGGACGTTCTTCAAGACGCTGCGCGCGGTCGTGGACAACAAGGGGCAGGCGGTGTCGGCGGCCAACCGGCTGCACCTGGCCGGGCAATTGCCGTTCCAGTTGATCTGGGGCGACCGCGACCCGATCATCCCCATGTCCCACGGGCACGCCACCCACGAGGCGATCCCCGGTAGTCGCCTGGCGATCGTCGAGCGGACCGGCCACTACCCGCACGTCGAGGACCCGGCGGCCGTCGAGCGGATCATCGTGGAGTTCATGACCGAGACGCAGCCGGGGCACATCGACCCCGAGACGCTGGGAGACCTCGTGGCGGCGGGGGCCCAGCCGCCGGAGCCCCAGCCGCCGGAGCACCACAGCTGACGGCCCGGGCGGGCAGAAAGGACTCGGCCCCGGCTCCCTCGAGGGGGGCCGGGGCCGAGTCGGATGGCGATGCGGTCAGCGGCTGGTCGCAGCCGCCGCGCGAGTCGCTATCAGGAGCCGAACGCGGGCAGCTCGGTGTCGTCGGCGGTCTCGTCGCCCTCGGCGTCACCGCCGGCCAGCGAGCCGAGGAGCTCGGCCGAGCCGGCATCCGCGGTCTCGTCGTCATCGCCCGGGATCTCGGCGTCGATGCCGCGGAGGATGTCGATGGCGCCGGAGATGTCACCGGAGAACGCGGCCGCGACGGCGGCGGTGGCGTTGGCCTCGCACGCCTCGCCGCTCAGGCCGGGCACCACGCCCTCGGCGGAGCCGAGGAAGTCGTAGGCGGAGATGGTGCCGCACAGCTGCGCGGCGATGTCGGAGACCTCGGCGGGGGTCTCGACCTCGTCGAGCGCGTCGTCGAGCGCGTCCTCGGTGGTCTCGGTCTGGGTGGTGTCGGCGCCCTGCGTCGGGTCGGTGGCCTCCTGGGCGGCGGCGAGGCCGGCACCGGCGAAGGACAGGGCGGCAGCGGAACCGATCACGGCGATGGTCTTCTTCATGGGGGTCACACCTTTCCATCGGGATCCGGGGGATCTCCCCGGCGATACGGCGGTAACAGTAACGGCCACCCCCGTTGGCTGGCTATGATCCGCATCACAGCGTGGCCGGCGCGGTCGGGTGGTCTGCCCGCTTACGCAGCGGGAACGGCGCTCCCGCGAATTCTTCTTCATGCACCCGTCAGCCCCGGTTCGCGTTTGCCGGACCGGGCGAATTCGGGGAGTCTTAGCGCATGAGTGGAACCGCCGAGATCTATGACGCCGTCCTCGACCCGGGCAAGTTGGACCTGCTCCGGGCCTGGGTCCGCCACCAGGAGTGGTTCGACGGCGACCCGGAGGGCCTCGAGCAGGTGACCGCCTACCGGTTCGTCGATCCCGCCGGCGAGGTCGGGATGGAGTCGTTTCTCCTCACCGACGGTGCCCGCACCTTCCACGTGCCCGTGACCTACCGCGGGTCCGAGCTCGACGACTCCGGTGACGCGCTGGTCGGCGAGATGGAGCACTCGGTGCTCGGCCGTCGCTGGGTCTATGACGCCTCGGCGGATCCGGTCTACGTCGCCGAGGTCCGCCGGGTGATCAGCCACCGCGACGCCGCAGCCGACCATCTGCAGGTCGAGGACGGCTCGATCACGCCGTCACCGGTCAACATCCGCGGTGGGGGCGACGGGATCACCCAGGGCTCCGACGCGGTTCTGCACGTCATTCGGGTCGTGTCCGAGGAGAACGACGCGGAGGCCGACCGCCCGCTCATCGGCTCGCCGGGCACGCTCAGCGCGACCTGGCAGGACGCGGACGGTTCGCACACCGCGGTCCTCGCCGTCGTCTCCTAGGGTCTCCGGCCCCGGCCCTGCCCGGCGCGCCCGGCCCCGCCCCCCAAACGGAACGCTCGCCCCGGCAATTGCCGGGGCGAGCGTGCACTATGTGGGGCGGGGCCGGTCGGTGACGGGGCCCTTGTGCCGTGGCGGGCGAGCGGTCAGGCGCTCTTGATCGCCGAGACCTCGATCTCCAGGGTGACCTTCTCGGAGACCAGCACGCCGCCGGTCTCGAGCGCGGCGTTCCAGGTGAGGTCGAAGTCGCTGCGGTTGATGACCGTGGTGCCCTCGAAGCCCGCGCGCTGGTTGCCGAACGGGTCGGTGGCGGTGCCCTCGTACTCGAACGGGATGGTCACGGACTTGGTGGTGCCCTTGATGGTGAGGTCGCCGGTCACGTCCACGCCGCCCGAGCCGTTGGCGGCGATCTTCGTGGAGGTGAACGTGATCTCCGGGTACGTCTCCATGTCGAAGAAGTCGTTGGACTTGAGGTGGCCGTCGCGATCGGCGTTGCGGGTGTCGATCGAGGAGGCGTTGATGGTGACCTGGGCGGTGGCTCCCTCGATGCCCTCGGCGGGCACGGTGACGGTGCCTGTGAAGTCGTTGAACGAGCCGCGGACCTTGGTGATCATCGCGTGGCGGGTGACGAAGCCCAGGCGGGTGTGGGTGTCGTCGAGGGTCCAGGTGCCGGTGAGGTCGGTGAGGTTGGCGGTCATGGTGACTCCTTCGGGTGGGGTTGCCCGGCCGGCGGGGCCGAGCAGTTAACTGTTGTGTCACCCAATATAGGCCAACCTTTATGACATGTCAACAACCCCGGGAAAGTCGCCCGTGGGACCGTGCGCCGACACCGCCGACGCACGTGTCGCCGCAGGTCAGCCCACGTGCCTCTCGAGGAAGTGCAGCGCGTGCTCGACGGCCCGGTCGTGGCACGGCCGGCCGGCGAAGAGGTCGAAGTGGTCGCCCGGGTAGTGCCGGACCTCGGCGCGCGCGGCAAAGGCGGCCGTCGCGGCGGCGTGCGGTGGGG
>NZ_JAALDT010000455.1:0-4522 GCF_014144995.1 Dietzia sp. DQ11-71
ACCGGGCTCACGACGCCCGCCGCCCGTCCCGGGCGGCGGGCGTCGTCTCGTCAGCGGGTACGGATCAACGGGTACGGATCAGAGTGGTGCCGGTGGCGCGGTCGTGCATGCCGCGTCCGTCCTCGTCCTGGATGAGCGGGGGCAGCAGGAAGAAGATGAACACCACGCGCACCAGCGCACGGACGAAACCCACCCGCTCCTCGGCGTCGACCCGTGCCGTGCCGATGCCGACCAGCGCCTGCCCCGGCGTCTGGGCGAACAGCCACACGCAGACCACGCCGCTCACGCCCCACAGCAGTGGCACGGCCCAGCTGGAGACGGCGGAGAACGAGTCGCCCCCCAGCGTCTCCGGGCCGAGCAGCATCACGATGACGGCGACCAGCCCGTAGGCGAGGAACCAGTCCACCGCCAGCGCGCCGACACGAACGCCCAACGGGGCGATCGAGCCCGCGCCGGACGCCGGGAGACCGAGATTCTCACCCTTGTACTTCTGCTCCGGCCCACTGCCGGAGGTGGGGCCGGACAACCATGATCCCGCAACGTCACGCATACTGCCCAGGGTAGCCGGGCGACCTGCCGATCCCCATGTCGGCGATACCCCGCTTCGGGTGACTAAACTGACCCTATTGGGAGGGACCCACCCGGCCGGTGACGTAACACCAGCGAAACATTCGCTTGACGGCCGGGCAACACCTCGCCCATATCGTGAGGTCACCGCACGACGGGAGACACCGGTTTCCCGTCGCACTTCAGAGACGAGGAGCGAATCGTGGCATTCTCCACGCCGGACGAGGTCATCAAGTACGTCAAGGACGAGGGCGTCGAGTACGTCGACATCCGGTTCACCGACCTGCCGGGTAACGAGCAGCACTTCACGATCGCCGCAGCGGCGTTCGACGAGGACATGTTCGAGGACGGCCTGGCCTTCGACGGCTCCTCCATCCGGGGGTTCCAGTCGATCCACGAGTCCGACATGATGCTCCTGCCGGATGTCGCGACGGCCCGTCTCGACCCCTTCCGCAGGGCCAAGACGCTCAACATCAGCTGCTTCGTCCACGACCCCTTCACCCGTGAGGCCTACAGCCGCGACCCGCGCAACGTCGCCCGCAAGGCCGAGGAGTACCTGCTCTCCACCGGCATCGCCGACACGTGCTTCTTCGGGGCCGAGGCCGAGTTCTTCGTCTTCGACTCCGTCCGCTACGGCTCCGGCACGAACCACGGCTTCTATGAGGTCGACTCCAGCGCCGGCCACTGGAACACCGGTGCCTCCCAGGAGGCCGACGGTTCGGCCAACCTCGGCTACAAGGTCCGCGAGAAGGGCGGGTACTTCCCGGTCGCCCCGTACGACCACTTCGTCGACCTGCGCGACGAGATGTCGACCAATCTCACCAACGCCGGTTTCGAGCTCGAGCGTCTGCACCACGAGGTGGCCGGCGCCCAGCAGGAGATCAACTACAAGTTCAACACCCTGCTGCACGCCGCGGACGACGTCCAGCTGTTCAAGTACATCGTCAAGAACACCGCCTGGAAGAACGGCAAGTCGGCCACGTTCATGCCCAAGCCCCTCTTCGGCGACAACGGCTCGGGCATGCACGCCCACCAGTCGCTGTGGAAGGACGGCAAGCCGCTGTTCCACGACGAGTCCGGCTACGCGGGGCTGTCCGACATCGCCCGCTACTACATCGGCGGCATCCTGCACCACGCGCCGTCGCTGCTGGCGTTCACCAACCCCACGATCAACTCGTACCACCGGCTCGTCCCGGGCTACGAGGCCCCGATCAACCTTGTGTACTCGCAGCGCAACCGCTCGGCGTGTGTCCGGATCCCGATCACCGGCAACAACCCCAAGGCCAAGCGCATCGAGTTCCGCTGCCCCGACTCGTCCGGCAACCCGTACTTCGCGTTCGCCGCGATGATGATGGCCGGCATCGACGGTGTGAAGAACAAGATCGAGCCGATGGCCCCGGTCGACAAGGACCTCTACGAGCTCCCGCCGGAGGAGGCCGCCGACATCCCGCAGGCGCCCACCTCGCTGCCCGCCGTCATCGACCGTCTCGAGCAGGACCACGAGTACCTCACCGAGGGTGGCGTGTTCACCGAGGACCTCATCGAGAACTGGATCTCGTACAAGCGCGAGAAGGAGATCGCCCCGGTGAACCTCCGTCCGCACCCGCACGAGTTCGAGCTCTACTACGACTGCTGACCCTCATGCCCGCCCTGACCTGCCCCCGCGCAGGCCGGGGCGGGCATCGACTTCGGTAGTAGTGCCGGGCGCCGCCCGCGCGGTCATCACCTCGATGGCCGGGCGGGCGGCGCCTTTCTAGCTACTCGCGTGGCCGAAGGTCCACGCGTCCACCGACGAGATCCGGACGCGCATGACCGGGATCGGCCCCTTCGCTCCTCGCTGCCAGGCGTCCGTGACGTGGATGAACGAGGCCACCCTGTCCTCCCCGTCCAGAGCCTCCTCGTACTTGGTGATGCCGATCTGCCGGAATGCACTGGCCTGGGCATCAGCCACCTCCTCGGACTTCTCATCACCCGTCAGCGCGTCGAAGGTGGCCGCCTGGATCCGCATGAACTCACCCTCGGTGGTGAGGTTCCCTTCCCAGGTGTTCCCGTTGATCACCAGGGTGATCGGGAAGTTCACGGGAGCCTGCTCGATGCCCTCTGCCATCTGGCGGAGCAGGTAGTCGAGGTCGGTTGCGCCTTCATTGCCGGTAGTCACAGCTCGAGTGTATCGGCGCCGGGCGGGCACACCGCCGGGACGCGGTCGTCCCGCACACCCCGCTACAGCTGCTGAGCCCCTTCGGACCGCAAAAACCCTGAACCGCCCGGCCGTCCCGGCCGGGACGCCTACGGTGGTGGCAGGTAAGCAGCCACTGCCGGGCAGGACGCCGGGAAGGAGCCGGACCACATGGACACCGACGAGTTCGACTTCCGGAGTTCCTCGCCCCGGGCCCGGCCGCTCAAGGTCGTCGCCGCAGCACTGGATCCCGGACACGACCCCGAGACCGACCGGCAGGGGCAGGGGCAGGGCTATCCGGTCCTGCTCAAACTGTCGAGGGTGCTGGCCCCCGAAGAGGCGCGCCTGATCCTCGAGCGCAACCCCTTCCTCCACGCCGTGGCCGGTTCCCGCAAGCTCATCGCCATGGACACCTCGGTGGAGACGCTCCGTGAGCAGAAGGACCGGCTCCAGCTCCTGCTCGCCGAGGTCGAGGCCGACGCGCTGGCCGAACAGGCGCGGATGCGGATGGAGGAGCACCGCGCGGCCGAGCTGCGGCTGGCGGAACTGCGCCGTCGCAACGAGGTCCTCGGCGAGATCGAGTGGTGACCGGGTTCGAGTGGTGAATCCGCGGCGACGTGGGAGAGTTCACCCATGAACTCCCCGATACGTTCTGCCACCGTCTCCGGCGCCGCGCGCTCCGCCGCCGACCATCCCGCGCTCGAGTGGCTGGCCCGCGCCGGATACGTCATGAACGGCGTGCTCCATCTGCTCATCGGCTGGATCGCCGTCCGGATCGCTCTCGGGTCGGGCGGTGGCGAGGCGTCCAACTCGGGTGCGCTGGCGGAGATCGCGAGCGCACCGGGCGGTCAGGTCATGCTGTGGGTCGGCGCCGTGGGCTTCCTCGCGCTGGGTCTGTGGCAGATCACCGAGTTGTTCCTCGGGTCCGAGGAGACCTCTGACCGGATCAAGGCCGCGGCCAGGGCGGCCGTGTACGTGGTGCTGGGACTGACCACCGCGCGGTTCGCCTCCGGGGGCGGGGGGTCCGATTCCGCGACCGCCTCCGGCGCCACGGCCGGGCTGCTCGGCTCCGGGGTGGGGAAGATGGCCCTGGTCGTCGCCGGGCTCGCCATCCTCGCGGTGGGCGGCTACCACGTCTACAAGGGGGCGACCACGAAGTTCGTCGAGGACCTCGAACGCACCGGGTCCGGTGAGGTCGGCCGGGCCATGATCATCACGGGCCGGGTGGGGTATGTCGCCAAGGGCATCGCCTTGGCGATCCTCGGGGGCCTGGTGATCGCGGCCGTCGTGACCGCGGATCCGGAGAAGGCCGGCGGGCTGGACGCCGCCCTGCGGGCGGTCGGCGAGCAACCTTTCGGTCAGCTTCTGCTGGTGCTCACCGGCGCGGGGATCGCCCTGTACGGCCTCTATTCGATCGGGCGGGCCCGGTACGGCCGGATGTGACCCGGCCGCGCGGGGCGTGACACGGCAGAGCACTCCCCCGCCGAGCACTCCCCCGCCGGGCGTGACCCGGCCGGGCGTGCCTCAGCCGAGCTTGGGGAAGTTCTCCGGGCAGTAGGTCCCCACCGCGGCGCCGAGGAAGAAGCCCTGGCCGTCCGCGTCGAGGCGGGCCCGCTCACCCAGCCATCCGGAGACCTCGTCCATCTGCTGCCCGCCGTCGAACCGGCCGCAGGCCTCGGTGGCCGTGGCGACCGGGTCCACGCCCTCGGGCAGGACGACACCCCGCCGCTCGAGCAGGGCGACGAAGTCCCCCGCACCCGGAGCCGGCGGGGCGGGCTC
>NZ_JAALDT010000456.1:0-2793 GCF_014144995.1 Dietzia sp. DQ11-71
CCCGGGCGCGGTTGGCGGCCTCGGCCTCGTGCCCGGCGGCGGCCAGGGCCTCGTCGAGGTCGCGGTCCACGTCGATGAGGTGGGAGAACGTCCCCAGCGGATCGGTCTCACCGTCGCGGCGGGCCGCGTCGACGGCCTCGCGCGCGGCGGCGGCCACCTGCGTGAGGGTCTGGCTGGAGGTGTCACTGACGTCGGTCGACGCCAGCAGCCGCGAGGCCATGGTCAGTTCCTCCTCGACCTCCTCGATCAGCGGGTCGAGGTCGCGGCGCGCGGTCGCGATGTCGTCGGCGGCGTGTTCGACGCCGTTGACCAGCTTCTCGGCCCGGGACAGCTCGCCTTCGGCGGAGGTGATGGCGTCCACGGCCTCGCCCTGTTCGCCCACCGGCCGGGCCAGTGCCGCGCGGGCGCGTACGGTCTCGCCCTCCGCGGCGTCGAGCAGCTCCCCGGCCAGCGAGAGGTTGTCGGAGATGGAGGAGAGCACGGCCGACGGGAACCGCTCGCGCAGGTCCGCCATGGTCTTCTCGGCCTCGGGGAGCCGGGCGCGCAGGGAGACCGCGCGGCGGGTGAGCGTGTCGACGGAGGCCGCGCCGTTGATGAGCAGGTCGCGCATCTCAGCGAAGGCCGTGGCCTGTCCCTCGAGGCCGCGTTCGGCGCGTTCGGCGCGGGCGGCCACCTCGAGCAGCATGGCCTTGCGCTGGTCGGGCGTCTCGGGGATGTCGTCATCGAGCCGCTGGACCAGTGCGTGCGCGGCGGCGACCTCGGCCCGTGCCGAGTCGAGCGCGGAGAGGAACGGCCGGGTGCGCAGCTCGCCGAACTCGCCTGCGGCGGTCTCGAGGGCGTCCGTGGAGGCGTCCACCGACTGGTCGGCATCGGCCAACCCGGAGCGGGCGCGCGCGTCGAGGACCTCCACCGGGAGGGCGGACATCCGGGCGGTGTCGTCGCCGGGGATGTCGCGGGCGTCCTCGGCCTGCCTTGCCGTCCGCGTGGCGCGGCGCCGGCGGGCGAACAGGACCACGGCCGCGACGAGGGCGATGATCACCACGATGATGGCCAGGATGGCGAACGGCGAGATCTCCGAGCCGGATCCCTGGCGTTCGAGCCCGTCGGCCGCGCCGGTGACGGCGCCGGCCCAGTCGCCGGTGGCAAGGCGCGGTTCGATGTCGCGGTCGGCGATCTCTTGCGCGGTCAGCTGATCGGCAGTGGGCGAGGCCTCGGGGTCGTTGAACTCGAACCAGTACCTGCCCTCGTCCACGGCCACCACGAGCAGCGCGTCGGACGCGCCCAGGTCGGACAGTTCCCGGGTCTGCTGCGTCCACTGCTCGACCGGGATGCCGTCGAGGGTGTCGACGAACGTCACCCACAGCTGAATCTGGTCGGACGAGCGCAGTTCGGCCAGTCGGCTCTCCACCTCGCTGGTGTCACCGCCGAGGACCCCCGCGGAGTCGGTGAGCTGCTGCTGCAGGTTCGACGGGGGCTCGGCCGAGGCGCCGGGGGCGGCCCACACCAGCGCGCAGGCCAGGAACGCGACCACCGTCGCGAGCGCTGTCACCGGGGCCTGGCTGAACCGGGAACGGGGTCGCCGGGCGGCGGCGGGCGGGAGTTGGGCGGCGATCATGGCCCCAGCGTATCGGCCCCGAACAGGGGGCACGCCGGTCCTCGCCGGAGGCGGCTACTCTGGGCGTCATGGCAGGGCGGATTCCGGAGCAGGACATCGCCGCGATCCGCGAACGCACCCGTATCGAGGAGATCGTCGGCGAGTACGTCGCGCTCAAACCAGGTGGCGCGGACTCGCTCAAGGGGCTGTCCCCGTTCAAGGACGAGAAGACCCCCTCGTTCCACGTGCGTCCGCAGCACGGCTACTTCCACTGTTTCTCCACGGGTGAGGGCGGCGACGTCTTCGCGTTCCTCATGAAGATGGAGCACATCAGCTTCGTCGAGGCGGTGGAGCAGCTGGCCGACCGGCTGGGCTACCGCATCTCCTACGAGGGTGGCGGTCAGGTCATCCAGCGCGATCGCGGCACGCGGTCCCGGCTGGCACAGGCCAACGCGGCCGCGCAGAAGTTCTACGCCGAGCGACTGGCGCAGGATCCCGAGGCGGAGACGGCGCGCACCTTCCTCACCGACCGCGGGTTCGACATGGCCCAGGCCCAGCACTTCGGCTGTGGGTACGCGCCCGCCGGCTGGGACACCATGAGCAAGCACCTCATGCGCCAGGGGTTCGAGCCCAAGGAGCTGGAGGCGGCCGGGCTGTCCAAGACGAGCTCGCGCGGCACCCTCATCGACCGTTTCCACCGCCGGTTGCTGTGGCCCATCCGCAATCTCGGCGGCGAGGTGATCGGGTTCGGCGCGCGCAAGCTGTTCGAGGACGACACGCTGGGCAAGTACATGAACACGCCCGAGACGATGCTCTACAAGAAGTCCCAGGTGTTGTTCGGTCTGGACCTGTCCAAGCGGGAGATCGCCTCGCAGCGTCGCGCGGTCGTGGTCGAGGGCTACACCGACGTCATGGCCATGCACGCGGCCGGCGTCACGACGGCGGTGGCCGCGTGTGGCACCGCGTTCGGCGAGGACCACCTGTCCACGCTGCGGCGCCTGATGTTGGACGACAACTACTTCCGCGGCGAGATCATCTACACCTTCGACGGCGACGAGGCGGGCAAGAAGGCCGCGCTCCGGGCGTTCTCGGGGGATCAGCAGTTCTCCGGCCGGACGTTCGTGGCGGTGGCCCCGCCGGGGACGGATCCGTGCGACCTGCGTCAGAACAAGGGCGACGCCGCGGTGCGGGATCTCGTG
>NZ_JAALDT010000457.1:0-7458 GCF_014144995.1 Dietzia sp. DQ11-71
CGGCCTCACGCGACATGCCCCCCACGTCGACCACCAGGACGATCACCCCGTCGTCCCGGACGCGCGCCGAGCGCAGCGGCCGCCTGAGCATGCCGGCCTCGATGGTGCCGGCCGCACCGCGGGCGAGCACCGTCCGCACCCGCTCGGCGATCGGCCGCTCCATGGCCTCGTGCACGTCCACCACGCACCTCCTGCAGGGCTGAGCCCGCGGACCGGCCACCCGGTCGCACAAATCGGACTGTCCTCCAGTTCAGCGCATGGCACACCCCTTTCGTTCCCGAACCGACCCTCGAAACCACGTGAGACCTGCCACATCCCGGCGCCCTCCCGGCCCGGCGACCCCCCTGGAGGGCCTGGCGGATATGCACCGACCCCCGCTGACGTGGTGAAATAGGCGCATGGACGAGATCAGGGACGAGCCCTCAAGGTACTTCTGGCGCTGGACCCAGTGGTCGTGGGTGTGTGTCGGCGTCGCCGTACTCATCGTGCTGATGGGGATTACCGGCGGCGGATCGGTCACGCCGTGGATCATCGGCGCGATCGCGGTGGCGGTGATCGGGGGCGTGGCGTTCGGATTCGTCCCCCGCGCGTCGCTCAACCAGCCCAAGCGGCCGATGACCACGGGCGCGAAGCGCAAGTCCGCCCGGAAGTGACCCCACCGCGCCTGCGGCCACCGGGGCTCGTGCTAATCTGAAGCCGCCTCCAGCAGGCACTGCCGATGTAGTTCAATGGTAGAACTTCTGCTTCCCAAGCAGACAGCGCGGGTTCGATTCCCGTCATCGGCTCCGCAAGACGAGAGGCCTTCCCAGATCGGGAGGGCCTCTCGTCATTCAGGAGATCACTCGGTCTTGCCGTTGTCCCCACCGCGGCGGCGCAGGAGCTGGAATCCGGGGATGCCGGCGACCGCCTCGAGGCACTGTTGCGCCACTTCGAGGATCTGGTGGACCTCGGGGGCAACGGTGTCCAGTGAGGCCAGGACCGGCATGACGTCGTTCTCGAGGGTGTCGCCCAGCGCCGGCAGGTGCTCGATGAACTGGATGACCGCCTTGACCTCGTCGGGGTCGACCGACTCGAGGACGTCGTCGGCGATCGGCTCGAGCAGTCGGATCGTCTTGTCCGCCCACGCCAGGACCTCGGTCATCCGGGTCGCCACGACCCGGGCGGTCTCCACGTCCAGGTCGGCGTCCACGAGCAGTGCCTCGACGACCGGCTTGACCTGAGCGAAGGTGGAGTCCGCGAAGTCGACGAGGGGGACGACCCGTTCGATGAGCCCGCCGGCGTCGAGGACCAGATCGTCCGCGGTGTCCACCGTCGTCCGGACGCGAGCCACCACGCCCTCGGCGGACTCGACGGTGCTCCCCACCCGCACGACCACGCCCTCGGCGGAGTCGATCGTGCCGTCCACGCGCCGCACCACCCCCTCCGCGGAGTCGATCGTGCCGTCCACGCGCCGCACCACGCCTTCGGCGGAGTCGACGGTCGAGCCCACCCGGCCCACGATCCCCTCGGCGGCAGAGACCGTGTCGGCGACCTCGTCGACGACCCTGTTGGCCCTGGCCACAGTGGTGCGGACACCGTCGACCGTGTCGACGGCGGTGGCCACGATCCCGTCGATCTGCCGCACGGTGCGGCTGACCTCGTCGAGCAGGTCCTGGATCTGGACGACCACGTCCTCCACGTCCGCGAGTAGCACGAGGACGCGGGCGGGCAGCATGAGCAACTCCCTGGCCATTCTCAGCTCCCACTCCACGACACGGATCGCCGTTCCCACCACGGAGGAGGCGGAGGGAACGCGGAGCTGGATGTCTGCCATGCGCTGATTGTGCCTGAACCACCCACACCGGGCAGCCGGTCCGCCCACCATGGAGACAGCGACGGTTCCGACCGGTCGGGCCGCGATCTCGAAGGAGCGAGCGATGGACGCACGATGGGTCGCCGATTTCTCCGAGCTGAGGCTGGCGGACGCACCCGAGTACGGCGGGAAATCCGCCAATCTCGGGGAGATGACGGGCGCGGGGTTCCCCGTGCCGCCGGGATTCTCGGTCGGACAGTCGGCCTACCTCGCCGCGATGGAGACGGCCGGTGTCCGGTCGCGCCTCTACGACGGCCGGGTCCCTGCCGACGGGACGAGCGAGGCGGAGCTGATGTCCCTCGCGGCGGAGTTCGGCGGCACCGTCGCCGGGGTGGAGATGCCGGCGCGACTGCGCGAGGACATCGTGGCGCACTACCGGTCGCTGGGGTCGGACGTCCCCGTGGCGGTGCGCAGTTCCGCGCCCGCGGAGGACGCCGGTGACACCTCCTTCGCGGGGATCCACGAGTCGTACACGGACGTCGTCGGCGAGGAGGCCGTGCTCGAGGCCGTGCGGGACTGCTGGTGCTCGTTGTGGACGCCGCGCGCCATGACCTACCGGGCGGTGTCGGGGTACGACGACGAACCGTCGATCGCGGTGGTGGTACAGAAGATGGTCCGTTCCGACACGTCGGGCGTGGCCTTCACCGCCGACCCCCTCACCTCCCAGGTCGACCGCGTGGTGATCGAGGCCGCGTTCGGGCTCGGCGAGGTGGTGGTGGGCGGCAAGGTCGAGCCCGACACGTACGTCGTGTCCAAGGCAGACCTGAACCTCCTCACCGTGCACGTGGGCCGGAAGGTCGCCCGGATCGTCGCGGGCCGCACGGTCGACGGGCTCGTCCCCGTCCCGGAGGCCGAGCAGTTGGACCGGGTGCTCGACGACGACCAGGTGCGCCGGGTCGCCCGCCTGGCCGTGATGTCCGAGCAGCACTACGGCGTGCCACAGGACACCGAGTTCGCCTTCGAGGACGGTGAGCTGTACATCGTGCAGACCCGCCCGATCACCACGCTGGCCGTCGACGCGGCGCACGCGGCCGATCCCGTCGGCGCGGGGGGCGAGGTGGAACCGATCGTCTCCGGACTCGGCGCGGGGCCCGGCACGGCGATCGGGACAGCGCGCGTCCTCACCGAACTGGCGGACGGGGTGAACCTGGCCGCCGGCGAGATCCTGGTGGCCACGATGACCGACCCCGACTGGCTGCCGATCCTCCAGCGCGCCGCCGCGATCGTCACCGACGAGGGGGGCGTGACCTGTCACGCCGCCATCGTCGGGCGCGAACTGGGGCGTCCCGTGATCGTGGGCACGCGGTCGGCGACCGCCGACATCGCCGACGGGCAGACCATCACCGTCGACGGCACCGCCGGCGTCGTCTACCCGGGAGAGGTGCGCGCGGCCGAGGCGCCGCAGGCTCCCGCCGATGCCGGTGCGGCTCCCGAGGTGCGCACACGCGAGGTCACCGCCACCGCCGTTTACGTCAACCTCGCAACGCCCGACGCCGCGGCGCGGGTCGCGGCGATGGACGTCGACGGCGTCGGCCTGCTGCGGGCGGAGTTCCTCATCACCAGCGCTCTGCAGGGGTTGCACCCGCGCCGGCTCATCGCGGAAGGCAGGACGGAGGAGTACGTGGAGCGGATGGCCTCGGGGATCAGCACCATCGCCGCCGCCTTCGATCCGAGGCCCGTGGTGTACCGCGCCACCGACCTGCGGTCCAACGAGTTCCGGGGGCTGCTCGGAGGGGAGGTGGAGGCCGAGGAGCGCAATCCGATGATCGGCTACCGGGGCTGCTTCCGCTACACCCGGGAGCCTGACCTGTTCCGGTTGGAACTGGACGCGCTCGAGCGGGTGCGGCGGCGGCGCCGGAACCTGCACCTGATGATCCCGTTCGTCCGGACCGGGTGGGAGCTGCGGGCCTGTCTGGACATCATCGACGCCCACCCGATCGGTCGCGACACGGGGCTCAAGCGCTGGATCATGGCCGAGGTGCCGTCGGTGGTGCACTGGATCCCCGAGTACGCCGCCATGGGAATTGACGGCGTATCGATCGGTTCCAACGATCTCACCCAGTTGACGTTGGGGGTCGACCGCGACTCGGAGGTGTGTACGGACCTGTTCGACTCGATGGACCCGGCGGTGCTCGCGTTCATCGACCAGATCATCGACCGCTGCCACGAGTCCGGCCTCACCGTGTCCCTGTGCGGACAGGCGGCGTCGACCGATCCCCGGATGGCCGAGCACCTCGTCCGGAAGGGGGTCACGTCGGTCTCCGTCACGCCGGACTACGCAGAGGTGACCCGGCGGACCGTCGCCCGGGCCGAGCGGACGATCCTGCTCGACGCCGCCCGGGCCGCCGCCCGTCCCGGGCGTGACTGACCGCGCGGCGCGCCCTCGCAGGTCCGCGCCGAAATCAGAGCCTTCCCTCACCTTGGACTGTTTGCTGACAACGCACTAGCATCAGTTTTGTTACCGGCGAGTAGGTTCCGGCGTACCAGTGGTTACGTGCACCGACTCCTCGGGCGCGACACAGTCATGACACCGCACTCCGAACGGAGAAGACCGTAATGGGTCACTACAAGAGCAACGTCCGCGACCTCGAGTTCAACATGTTCGAGGTCCTGCGTATGAACGAGGCACTCGACGCCGGCGAGTTCGGCGACATGGACACCGAGACCGCCAAGGGCATCCTCTCCGAGGTCGCGACCCTGACCGAGGGCCCGGTCGCGGAGTCCTTCGCCTCCGCCGACCGCAACCCGCCGGTGTTCGACCCCGAGACCCACTCGGTCTCCATCCCGGAGGACTTCAAGAAGTCCTTCAAGGCCTGGTACGACGCCGGCTACTGGTCGATGGGACTGCCGGAGGAGCTCGGCGGGATGCCGGCCCCCCGCGCGATAGTGTGGGCCACCGGCGAGATGATGCTCGGGGCCAACCCGGCGGCGTTCATGTACGGCGCCGGCCCCGCCTTCGCCGCCGTCCTCTACGAGAACGGCACCGAGGAGCAGAAGCAGTGGGCCGCCACCTGCGTCGAGCGCGGCTGGGGAGCGACCATGGTCCTCACCGAGCCCGACGCCGGCTCCGATGTCGGTTCCGGCCGCACGAAGGCGATCAAGCAGGACGACGGCTCCTGGCACATCGAGGGCGTCAAGCGCTTCATCACCTCGGCCGACTCCGACGACATGTTCGAGAACATCTTCCACCTGGTCCTGGCGCGCCCCGAGGGCGCCGGCCCCGGCACCAAGGGCCTGTCGCTGTTCTTCGTGCCGAAGTTCCACTTCGACTTCGAGAAGAACGAGATGGGCGAGCGCAACGGGGTGTTCGTCACCGGCGTCGAGCACAAGATGGGCCTCAAGGTCTCCACGACCTGCGAACTGACCTTCGGCGGTCACGGCGTGCCCGCCAAGGGCTGGATGGTCGGCGGCGACGAGCTCAACCAGGGCATCCGTCAGATGTTCGATGTCATCGAGCACGCGCGCATGATGGTCGGCACCAAGGCCATCTCCACCCTGTCGACCGGCTACCTCAACGCGCTCGAATTCGCCAAGGAGCGTGTCCAGGGCGGCGACATGACCGAGATGGCCGACAAGACCGCCCCGCGCGTCACCATCACCCACCACCCGGACGTGCGGCGTGCGCTGATCCGCCAGAAGGCGTTCGCCGAGGGTCTGCGCGCGGTGTACATGTACACGGCGGCCCACCAGGACGTCGAGACCGCCGCGCGCGTCTCCGGCGCCGACGGCGAGCTGGCCCATCGGGTCAACGATCTGCTGCTGCCGATCGTCAAGGGCGTCGGTTCCGAGCGCGCCTACGAGCTGCTCACCGAGTCGCTTCAGACGTTCGGCGGGTCGGGCTTCCTGCAGGACTACCCGATCGAGCAGTACATCCGCGACGCCAAGATCGACTCCCTCTACGAGGGCACCACCGCGATCCAGGCACAGGACTTCTTCTTCCGCAAGATCGCCCGTGACCGCGGCACCGCCGTGGGCCACGTGTCGGCGCAGATCAAGCAGTTCCTGGACAGCGACGCGTGCGGCGGCCGACTGGCGGCCGAGCGGGAGCTGCTCGCGACCGCTCTCGCGGACGTCGAGGCCATGATCGGCACGTGCTTCGATCACCTCATGGGTTCGCAGGACGACCCCAAGCGCCTGTACACGGTCGGGTTCGCCTCGGTGCGCGTCCTCATGGCGTTCGGTGACCTCATGATGGGCTGGCGTCTCCTGGTCGGCGCAGAGGTCGCCCTCGGCGCGCTGGACGGGGCGTCCGACGACGACAAGGACTTCTACAACGGCAAGATCGCCGCCGCCCGGTGGTTCGCCAAGAACGAGCTGCCCCTGATCAGCGCCACCCGCGCGATCGTCGCAGACCTCGACAACGAGCTGATGGAGCTGGACGAGTCCGCGTTCTGATCCCCACCTGACGGGCCCTTCCGGGTCCCCACCGTCGATCCGCCGCCCCTGCCCGGGCGGCGGATCGACTCGTTTCGCCGGATGCGGGCAGCCCACCCCCACGAATCGGCTACCCGGATTCCCGATCCGCTATGCCGATGGGAATAGCGGATCCGGAATCCGGGTAGCGGATTCGGCGCTCTAGTTGCCGGGTACGCCGGGAATGCGGAACTCCGGTAGGCCCGGGATCCGGATCGGGTCACCGGGCCCGGGGAGCGCGGGCGGCGGTGGTGGCGGTGACGAGGTGGGATCGTCGTCCTCGGGAGTCTCGGCCCGGCACACGATCCGGTCTCGCGGCGCGTAGCTCGACGAGACGGTGTCGGTGCTCACGGTGTCGCCGCCGCGCAGGACGACCCGGGTCACGCGGGCGGTGTACCCGTCCGCGCCCGGACTCGGGGTACACCCGGCCGTGCTGACGACCCGGGTCTGGGCCCGCCGGATGTCGGTCCGGGGGGCCGTCGAGACCCTCACCGTGTACTCGGGCGTCCCCCACAGCCGGACCGTCACCGAGTTGCCGCTACCCGAGGCATCGATCACCAGGCCGGTGTCCTGGGCGTTTCGGAATCCGACGTCGGCCGAGGCGGTGGCATCGCGGCCCGCCGGGAACGCGTCGCCGTCGACACCGCGGGAGCTGCGGACGAGGTCCTGTGCGCCGGATTCGAACGCCGCGTTGAACAGGGCGGTGGCGACGGCGTCGGCGGACACGTCTCCGGAGACCGTGCCGGCGACCTCCGCCATGGAGAAGCTCCCGCCTGCCGGGATGAAGTGCCCGGCCAGCGAGGCGATCATCGACTGGGCCTGTCCGCTCGCGCCGACGGCCACGGTGAACTGGCCGACGGGCTCGCGGATGCCGGCCTGCTCGGCCTCCGCGGTGGTCAGCTCGGGGTCGCGGCCCACGTAGCCGACGGGGAGCACACGCGGGCCGTCGACGTCGGTGAGTTGCCCGGGCAGCCGACCGAGCAGCGGGCCCCATTCGACGGTGCGTCCCTGGACCGCGGGCACGATGGTGGCGCTCGACCCGCTGAACTCGAAACTCGCGTCCCTGCCCACCTGCTCGGTCTCCTCCAGGAGCGGGTCCAGGATCCCCTTGGCGGCGTCGGCGTCGAAGCGGGGCTCGAGCACGTCGCCCTCGCGGACGAAGCTGAGGTACTCCCCGATCCGGTCGCGGGGGA
>NZ_JAALDT010000458.1:0-3712 GCF_014144995.1 Dietzia sp. DQ11-71
AGGCCCGGAACCGCCCCGGACTCGCCGCCCCACACCTGCGAGGCCCGCAGGATCGCCAGCACCAGGTTGACGCGCGCCTCGCCCGCGGGCGCCTGGCCCAGGACGTGCAGGCCGTCGCGGATCTGGACGTCCTTGATCTCGCACAGCCAGCCGTCGACGTGGAGGAGGAAGTCGTCGAACTCCTCGTCGTCGGGCCGCTGCTCGAGGCCCAGGTCCTCGTGCATGTGCGCGGACTGCATGAGGGTCCAGATCTGCGCGCGAATGGCCGGGAGCTTGGCCGGGTCCATCGACGCGATGTTCCCGTACTCGTCGAGCAGCTGCTCCAGGCGGGCGATATCTCCGTACGACTCCGCGCGGGCCATCGGCGGGACCAGGTGGTCCACGATCGTGGCGTGCGCGCGGCGCTTGGCCTGGGCGCCCTCGCCGGGGTCGTTGACGAGGAACGGGTAGATCAGCGGAAGGTCGGCGATCGCCGCGTCGGTGGCACAGTCCGCCGAGAGCGCCGCGTTCTTGCCCGGCAGCCATTCGAGCGAGCCGTGTTTGCCGATGTGCACCAGCGCGTGGGCGCCGAAGCCGTGGGCGAGCCAGCGGTAGGCGGCCAGGTAGTGGTGGGACGGCGCGAGCTCCGGGTCGTGATAGATGGCGACCGGGTTCTCGCCGAAGCCGCGGGGCGGCTGGATCAACAGGACGACGTTGCCGGCCTGGATGGTGGCCAGGACGATCTCGCCGGCGTCGTTGACGAACAGCTCGCCCGGCACGGGCCCCCACGCCTCGACCATCTCCGCGCGCAGCGCCTCGGGCAGGTCCGCGGTCCAGCGCAGGTAGTCGTCGGTGGAGATCCGCACGTGGCTGTCGGTGAGCTGGGCGCTGGTGAGCCACTCCTCGTCCTGCCCGCCCGCGGCGATGAGCGCGTGGATGAGGGCGTCGCCGGCGGCGGTGTCGTCGGCGTAGTCCCCGGCGGTGTCCAGGAACCGGGCGATGGGGCCGTCGTCCGGGCCCAGGTCGTAACCCTCGTCGCGCATCCGGCGCAGCAGGCGGATGGTCGAGACCGGGGTGTCCAAACCGACGGCGTTGCCGATGCGGGAGTGCTTGGTGGGGTACGCCGACAGGACCAGCGCGACCTTGCGGTCGGCCGGCGCCACGTGGCGCAGCCGCGCGTGGGCCACGGCGATCCCGGCGACACGCGCGCACCGCTCGGGATCGGCCACGTAGCGGGGCAGGCCGTCGGCGTCGATCTCCTTGAACGAGAACGGCGCGGTGATGATCCGGCCGTCGAACTCGGGGATCGCGATCTGGTTGGCGGAGTCCAGCGGGTTGACGCCGTCGTCTGAGGCCGCCCAGTCCTCGCGGCTCCACGTCAGGCACAGGCCCTGCAGGACGGGAATGTCCAGCGCGGCGATGCGCTCGACGTCCCACGTCTCGTCCTCGCCGCCCGCACTCACCGCACCGGGCGTGGTGCCGCCGGCGGCGAGGACCGTGACGACCAGCGCGTCCAGTGAGCCGAGCGCGTCGAACAGCTCGTCGGGGGCCGAGCGCAGGGAGCCGGCGAAGACCGGCACTCCCACCGCGCCAGCGGCGTCGATCGCGTCGGCCAGCGAGTGGGCGAATCCGGAGTTCCCGCTCACCTCGTGGGCGCGGTAGTAGAGCACGCCCACGCGGGGCAGGCCGGGGGCTTCCGTCGTGTCCGGCCGCGGCGGCATACCCCACACCGGCACGTTCTCCGGCGGCTCGAACCCGGCGCCGGTGAGCAGCACGGTGTCGGCCAGGAACGCGTGCAGCTGCGCGAGATTGCCCGGGCCGCCCTCGGCGAGATAGCGGTGCGCCTCGGCCGCGATGCCGATCGGGACCGTGGACAGCTCCATCAGGTCGGCGTCGGGGGTCTGCTCCCCACCCAGGACCACCACCGGGACGCCCGCGCCGAGCACGGCGGCGAACCCGGCCTCCCAGGATCGTCGGGAGCCGAGGATGCGGACCACCACCAGGTCGGCGCCGTCGAGCAGTGCGGGCAGATTCGCCTCGACGTCGAGTCGGGACGGGTTGCCGAGCGTGAACGCCGCGCCGGATTCGCGCGCGGAGAGCAGGTCCGTGTCGGAGGTGGACAACAGGGTGATGCGGGGCACGTCGTGCTGTGCCGCGGCGTCATCAGGGGACGCCAAACGCCGGGTGGGGCGCATGTTCTTCTCCAAACCCTCGTGGAACATGTCGCCGTGGCCGGTCTCCTGGCTTCCGCATCAACGCCGTGCGACCGACCTTCCCGGATCCTGGAGGATCCAGTGGCCTCCGCCCCCTGAGGGACGGACGAGGGTCGCATGACTCCGCGACTACAGTGGCGAGGGCCGCGCCGGCTTTTCCTCCGGCTTCCCGAACACCACGGCACGGGCGAGCCTATCCGGCGCACCCCGCCCGTGGCCGACCGGCTGCCGCGCGTCAGCCGGGGACGGCCATCCCGGTCAGGGGAAGTCCACCACCGCGAGGTTGAGGGGCAGCTCGTTCATCCGCGGCTCCGGCGAGAGGTCCGCGGTGTCGACGAAGGTGCCGGACAGGTAGTCGTCGGCGTCGGCGGTCCGCTGCGGCGGGACCTGCCCGGCGTAGTCGAACCCCTTCAGCTCCTACGGCAGCGAGTCGGCCTCGAGCAGGCTCGGCCCGTCCATGAGCTGGAAGTGCAGGTGCGAGGCGTTGGCGTTGCCGGTGTTGCCGAGCTTGCCCAGCACCTGGCCCTCGGTGACCGTGTCGCCGGGTTTCACCGTGACCGAGCCGGAGATCATGTGTGCGTACATCGCGAACACGCCGTCGCCGAGGTCGAGCACCACGTGGTTGCCGTCCACGTTCTCGACGGTGAGCTTGGAGGCCAGTTCCGGGTTGCTGGCGGGCAGGACCCCCGGCGCGTTGGCCTCCATACCGTCGAGGACCGAGACGACGGTGGCGTCGGCGACGGCGAGGATCTCGGCGCCGTAATCCACGTAGCTCTCGTTGTGATTCCTGTCGCCCGTGAAGAACTCGCCCTCGTCATTGGTGCGTTTCCAGTCGATCGCAAAGCGCTGACTGTTGTTGAGTTTGTCGTTGACCGACATCACCGAGCTGCGGTGCGGGAAGCCCGGCTCGCAACACCCGTTGAGGGCCACCCAGTTCTCGCCCCGCACGGGCGGAGCGATGATCGGCACGGTGCGGGTGGAGAAGGCGACCGGCGTCGTGAGGTAGTCGATGGGTCCGGGCTCGCCGGAGGCCGGCGAGGCGGCGCCGGTCCCGTAGAGGTGGTGCAGCACCGCGTCCGGGGCCTGGTCGAGCGAGTCGAGGGTGAAGTCGATGAACACGACCCGGCTCTCCTGCGGCGGGATCTGCGCGGTGTCGACGTACCCGGCGGGCAGGTCGCGCAGGCGGTTGCAGTCACCGAAGACGCAGTCCGGGTCCACCAGCTCGGCGGCGGAGAAGCTGGCGATGACCTTGGAGGGATCGGTTCCGTCCACCACGTCGATCTTGTCCACGCTCGCCGGCACCTTGGTGGCGTTGGTGAGCTGCAGGTCGTAGGCCACGTGGTACTTGCCGTCGGTGCCCTTGAACGGCAGCGGCGGGTTGCCGATGGGGGTCATCGTCAGCGCGGTGAACGCGTCCGGGACGCTCACCCCGGCGACGGACCCGGCGGCCGGCGCTGGCGTCGTCGTGGCGGCCGATTCGGCCGCGGCGGGTTCGGTGGCGGCGTCGGCGAGCACCCGGC
>NZ_JAALDT010000459.1:0-2394 GCF_014144995.1 Dietzia sp. DQ11-71
CCGTCGATCGCGCGGCCGATCGCGCGGCCGATCGCCCCGACCCCGGAGCGGTCCGCAGCGCGCCCGGAGACGCCCGGCGGGGGGACCGGGGCACGGAACCGCGACTCCTCCGACGCGTCGGTGATGCGCTCGACGGGATCGATGGCCGTGGCCAACCTCGCGAGCCGCATCACCGGGTTCGTTCGGATGATCCTCATCCTCACCGTGCTCGGCCCCGCCGTGGCGTCGGCCTTCAACACCGCCAACACGCTGCCCAACATGATCACCGAGCTCGTCCTGGGTTCGGTGCTCACCGCGATGTTCATGCCGCTGCTGGCCAAGGCCGCGCAGGAGGACGAGGACGGGGGCGTGTCCTTCATCCGTCGCCTGCTCACCGTGACCTCGGTCCTGGCACTGGGGGCGACCGTCGTGGCGGTGGCGTGCGCGCCGCTGCTCACCGAGCTCAACCTGGGCGACGGCGAGGTCAACACGAACCTGGCCACCGCGTTCGCGTTCCTGCTGCTGCCGCAGATCTTCTTCTACGGCGTGTTCTCGGTGATGCTCGCGATCCTCAACTACAACGGTGTCTTCCGTCCCGGGGCGTGGGCGCCGGTGTGGAACAACCTGGTGGCCATCGCGACACTGGTGCTGTTCGCGGTGGTCGGCAGCGGCATCGACCCGGCCGCGCCGGTCAACCTGCTCAGCGCGCCCATCCTGCTGTTGGGCCTGGGCACCACCCTGGGCGTGGTGCTGCAGGCGGCGGTATTGGTGCCGGCCCTGCGTCGCGCGGGCGTGGACCTGCGCCCCCAGTGGGGTCTGGACCCCCGCATCACGCAGTTCGGCGGGCACGCCGTCGCCGGTGTGACCTATGTCCTCATCTCGCAGGTCGGTCTGGTCATGACCAACCGCATCGGGTCGGCTGCGGACGAGGCTGCCATCGCCATCTACCAGACCTACTGGCTGCTGTTGCAGGTCCCGTACGGGATCATCGGCGTCACCCTGCTCACCGCCATCAACCCCCGCCTGGCGGACAACGGGGTGGCCGGCCGCAACGACGCGGTGGTGCGGGACATCTCGCTGGGGACGCGGCTGTCCCTGTTCGGGCTGCTGCCGATCATCGCGTTCATGACCGCGTTCGGCCCGACGATCGCCACC
Source organism: Dietzia sp. DQ11-71 (assembly GCF_014144995.1). NCBI lineage: Bacteria > Bacillati > Actinomycetota > Actinomycetes > Mycobacteriales > Dietziaceae > Dietzia > Dietzia sp. DQ11-71. Next base: position 1,135 of record NZ_JAALDT010000459.1, read on the forward strand.
GGCCTGTTCCGCTACGGGAACTTCGACGCCGAGAGCGCCCAGGTGCTCGGCCTGACCCTGACCTTCGGCGCGTTCACGCTGGTGCCCTACGCCGTGGTCCTGCTGCAGCAGCGGGTGTTCTACGCCCGCGAGGACTACTGGACGCCGACGGCGATGATCCTCGCGATCACGGTCGTCCGCGTGGTCCTGTCGCTCCTCGTCCCCGTGGTCGCCGACCAGCGGTCCCACGTGGTGATCGGCCTGGCCCTGGCCAACGGCATCGGCTGGGTCGTCGGCGCGGTCGCCGGGTTCGTCCTGCTGCGGTCGAAACTGGGGTCCCTGCGTGGTCGCGAGACCCTCCGGTCGGCCTCGTGGACCCTCGGCGCGTCGATCGTCGGCGCCCTGGTCGCACTCGCGGTGGACACGATCCTGCCGATGGACGCCCTCACCGACGCCGTCGGAAGCATCGGGTTCGTCCTGCGTGCCGGTGTCGCCGCCGTCATCACCCTCGCGGTGACCGGTCTGATCCTGTCGCGGTCCCGGTTGCCGGAACTCGACTCGATCACCCCCGTTCTCCGCGGACTCGTGGGGCGTCTGAGGAGATAGTCGAATCCACGCGGGGCCGGTACGTACACTCAGGGATCACGAGCGGCGCCTCCTGACGGGCTGCCGCACCAGGCGAGGAGGGTCAACGGGTGGGTGAACAGACTGGAGCCCCGGCACCGGACACCGCCTCGTCGCCACCGCGTCTGACCGTCGGAGGCCTGGTCTCCGGCGGCAGGTATGAACTCCTCGAACCGTGCGGTGGTGTCGCCGGCCAGTCCTTCTGGAAGGCCCGCGACCGGCGCCTGGGGAGGTTCGTCGCCCTGACCTTCGTCGACCCGCTCCCCGGCGAGCAGCCCCCGGGTTCGGCGACGGGGGTGCTCGACCGTACCGTCGCGCTCACCACGGTCTACGCGGACGGGTTGGCGCGCGTGCTCGACGTCATCCGCGGCCGCGCGGGCGGCATCGTGGTCTCGGAGTGGATCCCCGGACGCAGTCTCGCCGCGGCCGTGGCCGAGCCGGATCCCGACTCCGCCGTGGGTGCGGTGTGGAGTCTGGCGGACGCCGCGACCCGTGCCGAGGAGGTGGGCCTGACCCTGGGCCTCGACTCGCCGGACCGGATCCGTCTCACCGAGGACGGGCGCGCCGTCCTGGCCTTCCCCGGCGTCCGCGAGGGGGACGACGCCCGGTCCGACGTGCGGGGCCTGGGCGCTACCCTCTATGCGCTGCTCACCGGAG
>NZ_JAALDT010000045.1:0-6086 GCF_014144995.1 Dietzia sp. DQ11-71
CGAGGCGTCAGCCGGGTTCCCGATGGGGGTGGCCGCCAACACGACACGTCCGGACGTCATGACGACCACCCTATCGGTGGCCGGGCGCATCCCCACCCGGCGCACGGCCCCCACTATGCTCTGCCTGTGACCTCGACCATCGGCGTGCGCTCACCAGGACGCCCGCTGCCCGCCCCCGACACCGGTCCGGTCGACACGACCCGCGACCTGATCGCCACCGGCGTCATCCTGGTCCTGGCGTTCCTCTCCCGCTTCTGGGGCCTGACCTCGGCCACGGACAAGGGCACCCCGGTCTTCGACGAGAAGCACTACGCACCGCAGTCGTACAACGTCGCCCAGCTCGGCATCGAGGAGAATCCCGCCTACGGCCTGGTCGTCCACCCGCCCGTCGCCAAGCAGATCCAGTCCATCGGCGGCATGCTCTTCGACTACTCCCCCCTGGGCTGGCGGTTCACCGCGGCCCTGGCCGGGGTGCTCGTGGTGCTCATGGTCATGCGCATCACCCGGCGCCTGACCCGGTCCACCCAGCTCGGCCTCGTCGCCGGGCTGCTGCTGTGCCTCGACGGCGTCAGCTTCGTGACCTCCCGCATCGGCATGCTGGACATCTACCAGGTGCTCTTCGTCGTCGCGGCCGCCGGCGCCCTGTTGGTGGACCGCGACCAGATGCGCGCCCGCATGCACCGGACCGCCCTCGAGGGCAGGCTCCACCTGTCGAGCCTGGGACCGCGACTGGGATTCCGCTGGTGGCGCTTCACAGCCGGCGTCATGCTGGGCCTCGCCCTCGGGGTCAAGTGGTCCGGCCTGTACTTCATCGCCTTCTTCGGTGTGATGACCGTGGCGTGGGACTGGGCTCTGCGCAGCCGTTACGGGGTCCAGCGCCCCCTCGCGGGCGCACTGCTGCGCGACGCGGTGCCGGCCTTCCTCACCCTCGTCCTCTGGCCGGCGATCCTGCACATGTTCACGTGGCTGCCCTGGTTCGCGAACGAGAACTCCGTGTACCGGCACGTCGTGGGCGACGAGGTCGAGGACAACTGGCTGCCCGACTCGGTGCAGTCGTGGCTGTACTACCAGTCGTCGGTCCTGGACTTCCACTCCACGCTGACCACCTCCGCCGGGAACCGGCACCCCTGGGAGTCCAAGCCGTGGACCTGGCCCATGAGCCTGCGACCGATGCTCTACTACGTCGAGCAGGGCGAGGGCATCGCCGGCTGCGGGGAGACCTCGTGCGTGCGCGCGATCATGCTCCTGGGGACCCCCGCCATCTGGTGGCTGGCCGTCCCCGTCCTGGCGTGGGCGTTCTGGCGCGCAGTCATCTGCCGTGACGGCCGCTACGCGTTCCCACTGGTGGGCTACATGGCCGGCTATCTGCCGTGGTTCTTCCAGCACGACCGCCAGATGTATTTCTTCTACGCCTCGGTCATGGCGCCGTTCTTCGTCATGATGATCGCGCTCGTGTTGGGCGAGATCGCCGGCAGGGCCACCGACTCCCCCCGGCGGCAACTCATCGGTCGTGCGATCGTCAGCCTGTACCTCGCGCTGGTCGTGGTGAACTTCATCTACGCGCTGCCCATCCTCTCGGGGATGCCCATCACCCAGACCGAGTGGAGTCACCAGCTCTGGCTACCTTCCTGGCGCTAGCGCAGTCGCCCCCGCGAGGTCCCCACCCGCACGTGGATCCCGCCCCCTGAGCATGTGCTGATCACCGGCTCGGCGCCGCCTGATCCCCGCGCCCCGCGGCCGGGGACGAGGTGTCGCCGACGGTGTGCGGTCAGTACCGTGGCGGCAGTGAACGAGCTATCCCTTCCCTTCGCCGATCTCCCGATGAGCGACGTGACCCAACAGTGGCTGGTCGAGAAGCCGGCCATGATCGCCCTGTACCTCGTGCTGGCGCTGCTGGTGCGGTGGGTGCTCCACCGGGGCATCGACCGGATCACCGCCCCATCGAAGAACGCGTCCCCGTCCTCGTGGCGGCGCAGCCGACAGGAACGGGCCGACCGGCGCGCCGGCGCGCACACGGTCGAACTCGACCCCGACGGCGACCGCGGTGAGGTCACCGCCGACGAGAGTGGCGGTCTCACCGCCGCGAGTCTGAAGAAGAACAGTCGACGACGCTCCGCGGAGCACGTGCGGACCGAGCATCGACGCGCGGAACGGCGGGCACAGCGGATGGCCACCATCGGGTCGGTGCTCAAGTCGATCGTCTCGTTCGCCGTGCTCGTGTGGGTGGTGCTGCAGACCCTGGCCATCGTCGGCGTCAACGTGGCGCCCTTCATCGCGTCCGCCGGGATCGTCGGCGTCGCGCTGGGCTTCGGCGCCCAGGCCCTCGTCCGGGACTTCCTCTCCGGTCTGTTCATGCTCTTCGAGGACCAGTACGGCGTCGGTGACTGGGTCGACCTGGGCGAGGCCGAGGGCACGGTCGAGCACGTGGGACTGCGCGTCACCTCACTGCGGGACCTGCACGGGACGCTCTGGTACTGCCGCAACGGCGACATCGCCCGGGTCGGGAACTACAGCCAGGACTTCGGCGTCGCGTTCCTCGAGATCCCCGTGTCCTACACCGCCGACGTCGACCGGGCGTGCACCGTGGCCATCGAGACCGCCAGGCAGGCGGCGGCCGAGGAGCCGATCGCCTCGAACCTCATCTCGGGCCCGGAGCTCCAGGGCGTGAACGCGCTGGACGCGGACTTCTGGTCCCTGCGGATGACCGCGGTGACGCAGGCCAACACCCAGTGGGCCACCGAGCGGGAGCTGCGGCGCCGCATCCGCAACGCCTTCGACGAGTCCGGCATCGACGCCCCGTACCCGGACGGCCTCCCGGTGTCCGCGATGCGCGCGATGGCCTCGGGGTGAGGCCCGGGCGGCGACAGCCGTTCCCGCCCGGTCGGCGCTAGCCGCCCAGTACCCTGTCGATGCTGAACCGGCCGGCGCCGACCGCCGCCACGAGCAGCGCCCCCACCCCGAGCGCCACCACGAGCTCCCAGCCGTTCTGCGTGATGAACGGGCCGTTGGTGGCGTGGACGAAGTAGAACGCGCCGGCCATGTCCACGCCGAGCAGGATGCCCGCGAGCGGGGTGAGGAGCCCGGCGATGAGGGCGGCCCCCGCCACCAACTCCACCCCGGCGACGATCGCGGCGGTGACGGCCGGCTGCGGGATGCCGTAGCTCGAGAACTGCTCGGCCACCCGGCTCAGGCCGAGGGTGAAGAACTTCTGCCACCCGTGGGCCGCGAACACCACCCCGAGCCCGACACGGGCCAGGAGGATCGCGGCGTCCCGGAGGGTCTCCATCCCCCTCACGGGAGGATGCCCCGGCCGGCCTTGGCGAGTCGGCGGTGGAGGGCCGTCATCGCGATCCGGTAGAGCGGCGGGGCGAACTTCTGCGCGGCGAAGCCGATGCGGACGTCCGGGGAGGTGTAGACGAGGTAGCGCCCCTTGCGCACGCCCTCGAGCATCTTCTCGGCGGCCTGGTCCGGGGTGACCGCGTGGCGCCGGAACTGGTCGACGGTCCTGGCCACCTCGGGATCGGACCTGTCGACGCCCGCGATCTCGACGGTCTCCACGAGCGGGGTGTCGACGCCGCCGGGGCAGACGAGGTGCACGCCGATGTCGTACGGCGCCAGGTCGAAGCGCAGGACCTCGGCGACGCCGCGGATCCCGAACTTGGCGGCACTGTAGGCGGCGTGCCACGGCAGGCCGAGCAGACCGGCGGCGGACGAGACCAGGACGAGCGCGGCGGGCTTGCGGGCGGTCATCATCGCGGGCACGAACGCCTCCACCACGTGGATGGTGCCCATGAGATTGACCTCGACCATCGACCGCCAGATCCGGTGCTCGAGCAGATCCGGGCGGCCCCAGGCCGAGTTGCCGGCCACGTGGAAGATCGCGTCGGGCGCACCGCTGTCGGCCACGACGCGCGCCCCGAACGCCATCACGGCCTCGTGGTCGGTGAGATCGAGCGCCTCGGCCACGAGCACGGCCGCACCGGCGTCCCGGCAGGCCTGCTCGGCGGAGGCCAGCCCCTCGGCGTTGAGGTCGGTGAGCACCAAGCGGGCGCCCTCATCCGCGAGCCGGAGGGCCGCCGCGCGACCGATCCCACTGGCCGCGCCGGTCACCACACAGACCCTGCCCCGGTAGTTCTTGATCCGTCGCCTCGACATCTACTCCCCCACGTCCGGGCCCGGATCGAAAAGCGGCGGGCCACCCGATGTGATCACCGTAGCGGCCCGACGGGGCACGTGAGGCGGGGACGGGCGGGCGCGTCCGCTCTACACGGGTGGCGTGGGGCTCGTCGCCTGGAGGGTGTCGTGGCCGCCGCGGGCGGGGATCGGCGGGACGTACTCGCGCAGCACGCAGCGGCTGCCGCTGTAGATGGTGGCCATACAGCGGTTGCAGTGCACGCAGAGCGACCGACGCCGGTCGTCCTCCTTGAGCTTGTTGGGCAGGTCGGGCTCACGCAGCAGGCCTCGGCCCATGGCGACGAACTCGAAACCGGCCCCCATCGCCTTGTCGATGGACGGCCGGTCGACGATCCCGCCGAGCAGCATCATCGGCAGGTCCACGGCCTCGCGGATCTGCCGGGCGTCGTCGAACATGTACGCGTCGGTGTACGGGTACTCCTTGAACATCTTCGGACCCACGACCTTCATGCCCATCTTGATCACCGCGGGCTGGGTGGCGGCGAACTCCTCCAGGGGCGCGGCGCCCTTGAACAGGTAGATGGGGTTGAGCAGGGAGCTGCCGACTGTCATCACCAGCGCGTCGGCGGAGCCGTCCTGCTCGAGCCACTGGGCGACCTGGCGGGCCTCGTCGATCCAGAACCCACCGGGCACGCCGTCGTCCATGTTGAGTTTGATCGTCACCGCGATCTTGTCGCCCATGGCGTCGCGGATGGCGCGGCCGATGCGGCGGGCGAAGCGGGCGCGGTTCTCCAGCGATCCGCCGTAGGAATCCTTGCGCCGGTTGAGCTTGGGGCTGAGGAACTCGCTGACGAGGTAGTTGTGACCGAAGTGCACCTCGATGGCGTCGAAACCGGCCTCCTACGCACCGCGGGCGGCGCGGACGTGGTCGGACACGATCCGGTCGATGTCCGCCTCCGTGCACGCCTTGGTGATCGCCAGGCCGGTGGGCGCCGGGATCCGGGACGGCCCGAGCGGGGGCAGCCCGTTGGACGACCCGTTGGCGACGGCCCCGGCGTGACCGACCTGGGCGGAGATCGCGGCGCCCTCGGCGTGCACGGCGTCGGTGAGCTTGCGCAGCATGCCACCGTCGTCCATTCCCCAGTGGTATTGGTGCTTGTCGGTGCGGCCCTCGGGGGAGGTCGCGAGGTAGGCCACGGTCGTCATGCCCACGCCGCCGCGCGCGTACTCGGCGTGGAACTCGATGAGCTCGTCGGTGATGCGCCCCTTGGGACAGCGCCCCTCGAAGGTCGCGGCCTTGACGATGCGGTTGCGCAGTGTCACGTTGCCGATCTTGCCGGGGCTGAAGACATCGGGTGCGGGTGTTCCGGGCGCGAGACTCATGAGCAGAACTATAACTTGTTCCACCCGCCCCGTCCCCTGTCTGGCCAGCGCATTTGTCGTGATTCGCCGCAGGCGCCCTACGCCGGGCGGCGCTACCGCCCGCCACCTGCAGACCATAGGTTGGGCTTACCCGCTTCAGACGCCCGCACCGATCTCCACGAGCAATACGCCGCAGGCGGTCGTCACGATCCCCGACCCCATCAGTCCTCCCGTCGGGGATCCGAGGCGCCGGCGACCGCGTTCCCGATGTGGACCGCGAGCACGGCCAGCGCTGAGGCGCCCTCCGGGGTGCCCGCCACGACCGGGAAGCAGTGGATCATCCCGGGCCAGACCCTCAGGTCGATCGTCGCGCCACGCGAGCGACTGGCCTCGACGAAGCGGCGGACGTCGTCGACCACGAAGTCGTCGCCGCCGCACACGATCGCGGTCGGTGGCGTCGACGCGTCGAGGGGGCGCCGGGCGGGTGAGACCCCCGGGTCGTCGACCGGGACGTTCCCGGCATAGGCGTCGCGACAGTCGCGGGCCAGCCTCGGCGGCGTGCGCGGGTCGAACGCGCCACTCCACCGGGC
>NZ_JAALDT010000460.1:0-4705 GCF_014144995.1 Dietzia sp. DQ11-71
GGCCGTCGGCACCCGCGCCGCCGAGGTGGACACGGACGTCGCGCCCGCGTCCCCGGGCGCGGGTTCCTGCGGGTCCGACGAGCACCCACCCAGCGCGAGGGCCGCCAACAGCACGGCGGCCAGCGCGACGGTAGTGGATCCGGTGGGCGGGCGGTGGGACATCGCTCGCAGTCTGCCACGGGCAAAGGGTTGCGTCCGAGCACGTGTGCAGAGGATCCTGTCTGCGGAAGGGAACCCGGCGCAGGCGGAGAGCCCGCACGCCACCCCTCCCACAGAAGGAGCGTGACCGATGCCCCCGTTCGACCTCTCCCAGCTGCAGGCCATGTGGGACGGGATCTTCCCCGCGATCTTCGGGCCCCTCGCTGCCTTCGTCGACACGATCGGCGCGTCCGTCCAAGGGCCCTGACGCGTCTCAGCCCACCGCGAGGATCTTGTGTAGCGTCCGGAGGTTCCTGCTCGTCAGGTGACGGTCATGCGCTAGGTTGCCGGAGGCCTTGCCGGCGGCCGAGTTCAGCGTCGCCCCCTTGGGAACCCGCCAGTACACGCACCCTGATCCCGCTGTCACGACCTCGGTGCCGCCGGGCTCGATCGCCGCGCCCATCGCCTCGGCGACCGCCCGGGTGACCGCCGGGTCATCGGAGAACACGACGTAGTCGTGGTGCTCGTCGAGCGACTCGAACGGGTACGCCGCCACCGCCTCCTCGACCGCATCGCGGGTGAGGACCTGCACCACCGCGTCGTAGCCGAACCTGTCGGCGTAGGCGGCTTCGAGCACCGCCCGGAGTTCGTCCTCGGTGCGTGGGTCGGTGAGCACGACGTTCCCGGTGGCGAGGACGGTTCTCACCTCCGTGCAGCCCGACTCCTCGGTGCAGGCCCGCAGGTCCGCCATCGCGATCCTGGCCGACCTGCCCACGTTGATCCCCCGCAGCAACGCGACCTTGCGGTCTGCGCTCGACCCGCCGGGACCGGCTGCGGCGATCATGGACCGATCCTCGCACCACGGGCGGGCCGCGAGGGTAACTTTGGCGACCATGGCAGTGTCAGTGAAGTCAGTGACCACGATCGAGGCCGGCATCCCGGAGATCATGGAGGTCCTCGCCGACGTCGAATCCCTCGTCGACTGGTCGGAGGCCCACCGCGAGGTCGAGATCCGCGAGGCCGACGACGAGGGGTGGCCGATCGTGGTGTGGGAGAAGATCGCGCAGTACGGCGTGACCGACGAGATGGTCGTGCGGTATGAGTGGTACGACGGCGAGGTGAGCTGGTCGCTCGTCGAGAGCAGCACCCAGAATGTGCAGAACGCGCGTTATGTGCTGACGGACAAGGGCGACGGCACCACCGAGGTGGTCTTCGACCTCGAGGTGGACCTCAAGATCAAATTTCCCGGAGTGATGCTCAAGAAGGCCCAGAAGCACATCGCGGACGTGGCCACCTCCGGCCTCCGCAAGGAGGTCCTGCGGCGCTACGGCTAACCCAGCAGATCGAGCGCGGCCCGCACCCCGACCGCCGGCAACTGCCCCGGCGCCGAAGCCGCGCCCACGGTGGCGAAGGTGGCCGCCGATCCGAACGTGCCGCCGCCGATACGCGTCACCGCCCCGAGCGCGCCCATAGACATGGTGATCAGCGGGATACCGGCGACGCGGTGGCGACTCTCGGTGGCCGCGATCAGCGTCACCACGTCGGCCGCCGAGCGGGGCATCACGGCGATCTTGGCCACGTCCGCCCCGGCGGCTTCCATGGCCTCCAGTCGAGCGACGATCTCCGCGGCCGGCGGGGTGGCATCGAAGTCGTGGTTCGACGCCACCACCGAGGTGCCGTGCGCGTGGGCCGCCTCGATCGCCCGTGCCGCCCGCGGGTGCCTGTGCTCGACGTCCACCGCCGCCACCAGGCCGGTCGCCGCGAGAGATGCGACCAGCGCGATGTAGGCGTCGTCGGTGATCCCGGCACTACCGCCCTCGGCCGTGGTGCGGAACGTGGCCAGGATCGGGGTGTCCGGAAGCAGCCCGGCCAGGGCCTCGAGCGCTGCCACCGCCGGGCCGGGATCGGTCGACGTCCCGGCCTCGGCGGCGGCCGCCCCGGACCGGGCGGGGGCGGGCTCGTAGAGGTCGACCCGCCACTCGACGAGATCGACCACGGGATCGTCGGCCAACGCCGCGGCCTGCTGCTCCAGTTGCGTGAGGTCGCCGGCGGTGATCGGGACGATGATCGACGGCGAACGCGCATCCAGGTGCAGCTGGTGACGGGGCATGGTTAGACCCTACGACGACCCTCGCCGGGCCCGGACCGTCAGCTACACCCCTCGCAGGGGCACGGCCGGCGGGCCGGGATCAACTCCAGCGCGGCCAGGCCCCCGGTTCCGGAGGTGCGGTAGTACCTGCCCGCCCAGCGCAGGGTGCGGGACGGCCGGCGTACGGGGACCAGTTCCCAGGTCGGGCCGCCGGAGCCCTCGCACAGCAGGTGCCCGGCATCGAAGACCTGGCCGGCCAGGACGGTCTCGCCCCACCGGCCCAGCAGATCGGCGGTCTCCCGCGCCGCCAGGCCCCGCACGAGCAACTCGGGGTGCCCCAGATCCGTCAGTCCGATGGTGTAGCCGAACCTGTCGTCCGGAGGAAGTGGTGTGGCGGCGCAGTCGCCGCAGTCGCAGCCCTCGCCGACGTGGACGACGTGCATCCCGGAGCGCTCGACGTTAGCGGCGACCCGCAGCATGTCGCGGTCGATGGTGGGGGCGTAGGCGGAGCCGGTACGGGGCGGGATGGCGGTGTGGGACATGGGATCTCCTCTGTGCGGGTGTATCGGGCCCGGTGCCCGGCGTCGAACAGGTGCTCGATGCGATGCTGACGGTAGATCCCACCTACGACACGGACCGTGGAGTTGACGTCCTGTACCCGGACGGGACGGGTGCACACTGGGGGCGGACACGCGGGGGACGCGTGGTCGGACTCGACCGAAAGGGGCGCCTGTGAGGGTCGCGTTGGCACTGGGCTCGGGCGGGGCGCGTGGATACACGCACATCGGCGTGATCCGTGAGCTGCAGGCACGTGGACACGAGGTGGTCGGTGTCTCCGGGGCGTCGATGGGTGCCGTCGTGGGTGCCCTCTACGCGGCCGGCAAGCTCGACGACTTCGAGAAGTGGGTGCGGGGCCTGACCCAGCCCGCCGTCCTGCGGCTCCTCGACGTCTCCTTCGCGGGCGGCGGCGCCATCCGGGCGAACAGGATCATGGCGGTGATCGGGGCGATGTTGGACGACGTCCGCATCGAGGATCTCGAGATCCCGTTCACCGCCGTCGCCACCGATCTGCGGGCCCGCCGGGAGGTCTGGTTCACCCGCGGCCCCGCGGACGTGGCGGTGCGGGCGTCGTTCGCCATCCCCAGCGTCATCACCCCGGCGTTGGTCGGAGGGCGGTTGATCGTCGACGGTGGCGTGACCAACCCCGTCCCGCTGGAACCGTTGGCGCCCGTGAACAGCGACCTGCTGCTGGCGGTCTCGCTGACGGGGCGTCGGTCCGGGATCCGAGGGTCGACGTTCCAGGAGAGTTCGGATCCGGACGAGGTGTCCCCCGAGGCCGAGCCGAAGATCTCCCGGAGGGGTGCCGCGGCCGGGGCGAGGCCGGCGGGCACGCTGACAGGCCGGATCCGGACCGCCGCAGCGGATGTCCGCGACGGCGACCTGGTGCGACTGATCGCCGCGCGACTCGGTCAGGATCCGGCTGTCCCGGAGGACGAGGACTCATCGGATGCCGGCGGTGACGTGGCCGACGACGCGGTCGACGGCGTCTACGACGGGACGGCCGGAGTCCGGGCGCCCGGTCAGCCGTCTGACGTGGTGGAAGAGGTGGTCGACGAGGGCGAGCAGGAGGTCGCCGCCGATGCCGAGGAATCCCTTCCCGGGTCCCTACGGATCTTCGACGTGGTCACCCACACCATCGAGGCGATGGAGAGCATCGTGACGGCTTACCGCATGGCCGGCAACCGCCCCGATGTGCTGGTGGAGGTCCCCTCGGACGCGTGTTCGACGTTCGACTTCCACCGGGCGGACGAGCTGATCGCGCTGGGCCGCCGCCTCACCGCCGAGGCGCTCGACCGCGCCGGGATCTGACGGGGTCGGTCCTAGGCGCCTTCGCTGTTTTCGCTTCCGCTGTTTTCGCTTCCGCCGTTCTCGCCACCGCCGTTCTCGCCTCCGTCGCCGACGAGCGGCAGGTGCTGCGAGCAGTACGCCTTGACCGCGGCCGTCACCACTGCCGGTGCCTCGATCACGGGAGCATCGGGATGGGCGTCGTTGTACATCTGGAGCACGTCGATGTAGCCGGTGCCCTCGTCGAACGACGCGCAGGCGTCACGGCCGCGGGTGATGTAGTCCTGCTCGTCCGGCGTGTCCACGCCGACGCGTTGGATGTCGTTCAGGAACTCCTCGTCCGGGTTCGGGCTCTCGCCCCCACCTTCCTCGGAGCCTTCGGGCTGCGGGCCGTTGCCGGTCGTGGCGCCGCCCTCGCCGCCCTCGCCGCCGTCGTTCATCGCGTCACCCACCGCCGACGTGGCCTCGGCGGCGACGGACCCCACCGCGCTGGTGGCCTCGCCGACGGCCTGCTCGGCCTCGCCCTCCTCGCCGCAGGCCCCCAGCACGAGGGCCAGAGCTGCGAGGCCGGATGCGGCCGCGAGGGTGCGGGAACGGGTGCGTACGGACCGGGGTGTGACGGCCACGGTGGGG
>NZ_JAALDT010000461.1:0-4104 GCF_014144995.1 Dietzia sp. DQ11-71
GGTTGCGCGACACAGGCACTCGGGGCCGGTGCTGTCGCGAGGGTATTGCACCTGCGCGGCCCGACCGGGCCTGATGCCCCGATTGTCTGTGAGTGGTGTCACAATCGAGATCTGAACGAGATGGGGTACTCCGAGTCGCTGGGGGCCCTCGCGGATCCGTTGCACGAGCCGGTTCTGCTGGCACTTCCGGTGTTCATCGCGCTCGTCGCCATCGAGTGGATCTCGGCACCGGATCCGGCTCGTCTGGGCCACCCACCAGGCCCACCATTCGAGTGAGTACTACAACTTCGCGACCGTCTTGCGCCAGAAGTGGAACAACTCCGGGGAGATCGTCGCCTGGCTGCCTCTACCGCTGTTGGGGGTGCCGCCGTGGATGGTCTTCACCGGGTTCTCGATCTCGCTCGTCTACCAGTTCTTCGTGCACACCGAGCGCATCGGTCGGCTGCCCGGACCGGTCGAGTTCGTGTTCAACACCCCCTCTCACCACCGCGTGCACCACGGCAGCGACGCCGAATACCTGGACCGCAACTACGGCGGGATCCTCATCATCTGGGACCGCCTGTTCGGCACCTTCCGCCCCGAGACCCACCGGCCCACCTACGGGCTCACGACGCCGGTGACCTCGCACAACCCGTTCTGGCTCCAGACGCACGAGTACGTCGCCATCTGGCGGGACCTCCGCGGTGCCGCGAGCTGGCGCGAGCGGCTCGGCTACGCGTTCGGCCCACCGAGGTGGAGGCCCGCCCCGGTGCCGGCACCCATCCCCCGATCATGCGCCGGGGTCCCCGAGCCGCACTAGGGTGGGGCGCATGGGAACTGCCACCAGCCTCGCCGACCCACTCGTCGTGGGTACCGCCCGACATGACGAAGGCGTGCGGCGACTGGTCGAGAGCTTCCGGGCCGTGCCCGCAGGTGAACCGGTTCGGCTGGCCAAGCGGACGTCCAACCTGTTCCGGCCGCGCGCCTCGTCGTCGTCGCCCGGTCTCGACACCTCCGGTCTCACGCGCGTCATCTCCGTCGACCCCGGGGCGCGCACCGCCGACGTCCAGGGCATGTGCACCTACGAGGACCTGGTCGACGCGACGCTGCCGCACGGGCTGATGCCGTACGTGGTGCCGCAGCTCAAGACCATCACCCTCGGTGGCGCGGTCACCGGGCTGGGCATCGAGTCCTCCTCGTTCCGCCTGGGCCTACCGCACGAGTCCGTGCTCGAGATGGACGTGCTCACCGGCACCGGCGAGATCGTCACCGCCCGCCCCGACGGCACCGAGCGCGAACGCGCGCTCTTCCGTGGCTTCCCCAACTCCTACGGCTCGCTCGGGTACGCGGTGCGGCTGCGGATCGCACTCGAGCCGGTGGGACGCTTCGTGGAACTGCGACACGTACGGTTCGACTCCCTCACCGCGCTCGAGGCGGCGTTGGCGCGGATCAGCGAGGACGAGCGATACGACGACGAGGAGGTCGACTTCCTCGACGGGGTCGTGTTCTCGGCCGACGAGTCGTACCTGTGCCTGGGTCGGCGGACCGACGAGCCGGGGCCCGTCTCGGACTACACCGGGGTGGCCGACAAGCAGGCGATCTTCTACCGCTCGATCCAGCACGGCGGTCCCGCCGGCTCGGTGGAGCGCGACCGCCTGACGATCCGCGACTACCTCTGGCGCTGGGACACGGACTGGTTCTGGTGCTCGCGGGCGTTCGGCGTGCAGAACCCGCGCATCCGCAGGTTCTGGCCGCAACAGCTGCTGAGGAGCGCGGCGTACTGGAAGATCATCGGGTTGGACCACAAATACGACCTGGGCAACAGGATCGGCGCGCTCAAGGGCGAGGGCCCGCGCGAGCGGGTGGTGCAGGACGTGGAGGTCACCATCGACCACACCGCCGACTTCCTCGGGTGGTTCCTGCGCGAGGTGCCCATCGAGCCGCTGTGGATCTGCCCGCTGCGCCTGCGCGAGTCCAGCCCCTCGCCCGGCGTGGGCGGCGGCCCCGGTTCCGACCGGCCCTGGCCGCTGTACCCGCTGGCCCCGGAGACGACCTACGTCAACATCGGCTTCTGGTCGTCCGCGCCGATCGGACCCGGCACGGCCGAGGGGGCGTGGAACCGGCGCATCGAGGAGGAGGTCTCCGCACTCGGCGGTCACAAGTCGCTGTACTCGGAGGTCTTCTACTCCCGCGAGGAGTTCGCCCAGCTCTACGGCGGTGACCACGCGGGCAGGCTCAAGACGGAATTCGATCCCGAGGGCCGGTTCGCGACCCTCTACGACAAGGCGGTGGGTGCACGGTGACCACGACGAGTGCGGGGACCGCTGGTGCCCCGGGGAAGATGACGATCGGCGAGATCATCGGCGCCTTCGCCGCCGGTGAACCGCCCCTGCGGATCGAGGCCTACGACGGGTCCTCGATCGGACCGGAGAACAGTGACCTGGTGCTGCGGCTGAAGAGCGAGAAGGCGCTCCAGTACTTCGTCACCGCCCCCGGTGACCTCGGGCTCGCGCGGGCCTACCTCATGGGTGAACTCGAGATGGACGGTGTCCACCCCGGGGCGCCCCACGACGTGTTCGGGGCGCTCGAGGTCTTCCGCAAACACATGACCCGCACCCCCGATGCCCGGACCCTCGCCCGGATCGCCCGGGCGGTGGGCACGGAGAACATCAGATTCCTCCCCACGCCGCCCATGGAGGTCAAGCCCGCGTGGAAGCGGGTGGTGTCGGGGATGCGCCGACACTCCAAGGAGCGGGACTCCGAGGTCGTCAGCTACCACTACGACGTGTCGAACCGCTTCTACGAGTGGATCCTCGGGGAATCCATGACGTACACGTGCGCCTGCTACACCGCCCCCGACACCTCCCTCGAGGAGGCGCAGGAGAACAAGTACCGGCTGGTGTTCGACAAGCTGGGTCTCCAGGCCGGCGACCGGCTGCTCGACGTGGGGTGCGGTTGGGGCGGCATGGTCCGCTACGCCGCCGCGCGGGGCGTGCGGGTGATCGGCGTGACCCTGGCCAAGGAGCAGGCCGAGTGGGGACAGGCCGCGATCGCGCGCGACGGACTGGGTGACCTCGCGGAGGTCCGGTTGCAGGACTACCGGGACGTACCCGAACGCGACTTCGACGCCGTCAGCTCGATCGGCATCACCGAGCACATCGGCCGCAAGAACTACCACGACTACTTCACCCGGCTGCACAATTATCTGCGGCCCGGCGGGCGCCTGCTCAATCACTGCATCACCCGGCCGGACAACTCGCGCACGGTCAAGGCGGGGCAGTTCATCGACCGGTACATCTTCCCCGACGGTGAGCTCGCCGGCGCGGGGACCGTGCACCTGGAGGCCGAGAACGCGGGCTTCGAGGTGGTGCACGAGGAGAACCTGCGCCAGCACTACGCGTTCACCCTGCGGGACTGGTGCGCCAACCTGGTCGAGCACTGGGACGACGCCGTGGAGGAGGTCGGCGAGCCCATGGCCAAACTGTGGGGCCTCTACATGGGCGCGTGCCAGTACGGGTTCGAACACAACAAGATCCAGCTGCACCAGATCCTCGCGGTCCGGCTGGGCGACACCATGACCTGGGATGTGCCGCTGCGGCCGTGGTGGCAGGCCTGACGAAGGCCTTCGAGGGGCAGGCCGCCCGCGCGGGCATCGCCTGCGCAGCCGGACCGCCGGGTCAGTCGATATCGAGGGCCAGGAGGACCTGACCGGTCGGCGCCGGCGATCCACCCGCGGGCTCCTCGGTGATGCCGATCTGCTCGGAGTTCCGGATGCCGTCGATCTGCGCCGAGGGCGACGGTCCGACCTGGCCGGACTCCATGGTCCCCGCCGAGATGGGTTCATGGTCACCCATCAACCACAGCTGGTAGGCGCGGCCGGTGGCCGGCTCGGGGAGGTCGGTCATCGAGATGACCGCCATGTCCGCCGTCTTGGACGCCAGGACGGTGGCGGTACCGGTCGCGCCGACCTGGCCGCGGACCACCGCGAGGTCCTCCGCCGCCAGCAGCGAGGTGACCTTGCCCGGCATCGACGGCGGGGCCGCGACGGGCACCGAGCTGTCGCCCCCTGCGCCGTCGGTGATGCGACCGATGGTCACGCCACCGGCGACCAGCACCACGGCGGCC